>DATFQC010000103.1:0-5395 GCA_035264425.1 Anaerolineales bacterium | reverse complement strand
GGCGTGAATGTCATATTCAGCATACTCGTCCACTTCGACCCAGGTTTCGGGTTGTTCAGGTAGGTGAAAAATCTTGCGCGGGTTGATGACCGATTTCCCAACAATATCGTCAAAGGTCAATCGCCCGTCATACATTGCTGTCAGCAATAATGGCAACAATGTTTCAAGCCCTGGGAATCCCGGTGGAGGATTATTAGAATCTTTTTCAGTGAGTGTATGTGGGGCGTGATCTGTGGCGAAGCAATCGATCACATCCATATTTGTCCACAACGAATCCACATCTTCTTTTGTGGCAAGCCGCGGACGGACTTCGCCACGGCCTGGATGTCCCTGGGAGATGATCGGAATATCATCTTTCGAAAGAAACAAATGATGCGGACAAACTTCACATGTCACCTTGATACCATGTTCTTTCGCCGCTTTGATAAGCAGAATTTCCTCCTTCAGTGAAATGTGCGCAATATGAATAGGTCTATCGTAGAGGGCCGCGAAGAGAATTCCGGCTGCCATGGTCCGAGATTCGGAGTGCAGTACGATGGGATAATCTTTGGGAAACTTTTGGAAATGCGGCATCCATAAAGTCATATCATCCAGACGGAGTTCGCCAAAGGTCGAGTCAAGATACATTTTCAAGCCCGCCGCTTGGGGCGCGAGGGCCGAGAGAATAGCTGCGTTGTCAGGCCCCGCGCCGAGGAATTGGGCATAATCGCAGTGCGCCTTTTGCTTGGCTGCTTCGAGCGCGAGGTTGAGATTCGCTGAATCGAATATCGGCGGTTTGGTGTTCGGCATAGCCAGGATCATACTCACACCGCCCGCCAGAGCCGACTGCGTGACGGTATCCCAGTCTTCCTTGTAGGTTTGCCCAGGCTCGCGCACATGGACGTGAGGATCAATTAAGCCAGGGAGTCTGAGCATGTATCAAGTTCCTTGGATGTTTCGATTGTATAGCACTCAGCGCCAGAGTCAGGCAAAAAAAGAGAGCCGATGGCGGCTCTCTTAATAAACAAAGGAGAAAATGCGAATTCAACGGCAGCAAGTCTCGGGTCCCGAAAGAAGTGGTTGTGGGTCATGTCGGCGTGATTCTACGCGGAGCCAAGGCTTTGTCAAGGGCGGGACTCCTGGAAAAAAGTGACAAAATACTGTCAAAAATGTTAACCGATTATTCTTGGGTTGTTAACCTTTTACGAGTATACTTATGTTTATGAACACCAGAATTTCATCCCTCCCATTGCAAAATGCTTCAGAAGTCTCGAAAAAAGTATCACTATTCCAAAGCGGAGTTAAATTAATGGACACAATGGTCTCAATGGTTCTGGCAGGATTCGTCGCAATATTTTTCATGTGGGTAAATGGCAAGCAGCAAGAATTCGACGAATTAGAAGACAAATCCAGATAAAACTAGTTTAATAAGGTCGCAGGGGCAATTTTCGTAAATCAAAGTGGCAGGGGGCCGTTGAATATTCCACTTTTTTCTATGTATTAAGGAATCCATCAATTAAATATTTCTGTGACAATCATCACTCGAGACACTCAAGATACGGATGATATAATCCCGCGCATCAATTCGCAAGGAGATACACATGGCATACACAAACGTCAAGGTCCCAGAGGGTGGGGCAAAAATTTCCATCAAAGATGGAAAGCTGGAAGTTCCTGATCATCCAATTCTCCCATTTGTTGAAGGTGACGGCACCGGGCGCGATATCTGGCGCGCCTCTGTGCGAGTGTTTGATGCTGCTGTAGAGAAAGCCTATGGCGGCAATCGCAAAGTCCATTGGATGGAGGTGTACGCCGGTGAGAAATCCTATAAGATGTTTCAAAGCTGGCTCCCAGACGAAACAACAGAAGCCTTCAAGGAATTTTTGGTGGGGATCAAAGGTCCGCTCACGACTCCGATCGGAGGCGGCATCCGTTCATTGAACGTTGCTCTTCGCAAGCTGCTGGACCTGTATGTCTGCCAGCGCCCGGTAAGGTATTACAAAGGTGTGCCTTCTCCAGTAAAACATCCTGAATATGTAGATATGATCATCTTCCGTGAGAACACAGAGGATATTTACACCGGTATCGAATTCCAGTATGGGACCGAGGATAATAAAAAATTTAAAGAGGTCTTCAAAGAAGCCTTCCCCAAGGAATATGCCAAGATGCGCTTCCCCGATACATCAGGCATTGGGTTCAAGCCGGTTTCTGTCGAAGGTACTGAACGTCTTGTACAGGCTGCCATTTCGTGGGCTTTACAGAATAAGCGCAAGAGCGTGAACCTCGTCCATAAAGGCAATATCATGAAGTTCACGGAAGGCGCGTTCAAGGATTGGGGCTACGCGGTGGGCAAGCGTGAATTCCGCGCTGATATAGTGACGGAACGCGAGTCCTGGATTTTAGGAAATAAAGAAAAGGACTCAAGTTTGAGCGCGGAAGATAATGCCAGGATGATTGATCCAGGCTTTGAGATGATGTCAGCCACCCAACAGGGTGAGATCAAAGCCGAAGTGGAAGAAGCTCTGAAGTTATGGGACACCCATGGGGACGGCAAATGGAAGAGCAAATTGCTCATCAAGGATTCGATTGCGGATGTGACTCTGCAGTTCGTCTTAATTCGCCCGCGTGATTATGATGTGATTGCGACGATGAACCTGAATGGCGATTATCTCTCCGATGCACTCGCCGCACAGGTAGGTGGGATCGGCATTGCACCCGGCGCGAACATCAACTATGTGACCGGTCACGCCATCTTTGAAGCAACCCATGGCACCGCGCCAAAATACGCCGACCTTGATAAGGTCAATCCCGGTTCGGTTATTCTCTCTGGCGAAATGATGTTCCGTTATCTGGGCTGGGCAGAGGTCGCGGATTTAATCATCAAAGGCATGGAAGGCGCAGTGGCCGCAAAAACAGTCACTTATGATTTTGCCCGTTTAATGGATGGCGCGACCGAAGTGAAGTGCTCTGAATTTGCAGACGCAATTATCAATCATATGGGATAGGAATTAAAGTTTGAAATAAAGAGAAGGTCACCTCAAGAGGTGACCTTCTCTTTATTTCCTTATTCCACTACTTTGTCACTGTAATGTCTACATGCATCCCATCTTCATAATGTTGCCGGATGAGGCAGGAAAATTCCAATAATTGTCCGGCGGCGGAGTCGGGGAAAGTAAATTCTGCAGTTGCGGTCTTGCCGACGCCCAGTTGTTGCTGAGGTACAGCTAATAACGCTTTATTCAAGGCTTCCTCTAAACTTCCTGCCACCGAAATGGGCGGATTGATGTTGAAGTTATGAGCGTGGCGACCGGAATTGGTGATTACAAAGGTATAGGGTACACCCACTTGAAACGTGGTCGTTGAGGATTCGATCGTGTTATCTGCCAGTGTGATAGTTACCTGAGTTCCATTCCCAGAAGCCGGTGCTTCGGTTGCTCCGGATTGAGAGGGAACCTGCGTGGCAGCGGGTTGAGCCGGTGCTTGCGTTGCTGTGGAAGTCGCGCTACCACAGGCACTGATTAAGAACACAATTAATATAATAAAAAACGGGGTAATTCTTTTCATACTCTCTTCTCCTCGGATTTGTTATACAGTCTTGATAAGACTAATAGAATATTCTTTACTCTCCACATAATTCTCTAATCCATCACTTATAAAGAAAAGCCGCATCCTTCCGATGCGGCTTTTGATCTTATGATTCAATTATGGTGTGGGTGTCACGCTGGGAACAACAAACAATTTCGCCGCGTCTTCCGCAGTCTGCGGCATGCCGTTCATGATCCAGCGGACAAAGGCGTTAATTGCATCAGGTTTGAGATGTCCCTTGGGCGGCATAACGCCGATCAATTCTTTATTCGGATTCTCAGGGTCCATAATATGGGTTCCCTGAATCACTTGAAGCAAATAACTGTGAGGGTCGCCTGCGATCACATTCTTATCCTTGTGGTCACCCGTCGTTAAGAGCTCATCATAAGAAGTCATCAGGTAATTGTTGTTCTCTTTGCCCGGGCGGTGACAGGAAATACAATACCGTTTTATGATCGGTGCGATGTGAACATCGTAGGAAGGCACTTCGCCTTCCGCCAACAGTGGGAACAACGGCTTCAAGGCTTCCGCGGGAAGTTCAAAACGGTCATCCCACATGTAACGCATGAAGGTTACAACCTGATCGATCTCACTCTTGCTTAATCCTTCAGGGTTGTAGGCCTTGCCAAACGGATTCATCCCCGCCTCAGGCCGACCATAGGCGATCACTTCCGCCAGTGTAGCATCATTCAATGTGTACAGCACATCGTGTCCATTGATCGGTGAAATCTCCTTGCCTTCGAGTCCTTCGACACCCGTGATCACGTCTACTTTACCATCCTCACCGTGACACTCTACACAGTGGACGGAGTATAGGTCCTGGCCTGCAAGGATTTGATCGACCAGCGTGGAGGCGACTTCCGCTTCTTCAGGTTTTGGATAGACTGCGGCGCGCGCGCTGACAACCGCCGTCATCGCGACCATCGCAAGTGAGCCCATTACCGTAATCCAAATTGGCAGATTCCGGCGTGTCGATGCTCTATATAGCTCACGCTTGAGGATGTATATACCAACAAGGATGAGTAATACCACAGCAGGAATCCACAATCCGCCAATGGCCTGTAGAGTCGTGGAGGCAGCTAGCTCCTGCGCGTTCGGAGCGACAGGTAAACTCGCCATAACGGTCAACAGGATAATATCCAGGACGACCGTGCCCATCACGGTGAGCGCAAAGATGCGGCGTGAATAATGTCGGTAAGGAGATTTATCCAGCAACGGCAAGAGGGTCAACAAACCAATGCCAATACCAGGCACGAAAATTGTTGCCAGCCATTCAATTTTCCCAATGAGAGGAATTTGTCCGTAGAGTGCGAGGAATTTGAAGAGAAAGAGGAAATACCATTCAGGACGGGGCAGATAGGAGGTGTCGCTAGGGTCAGCTTTCAGTTCCGGCGCTACGCCAATAAACGTGGCGAGCAGAATCAGGATAGTAAAAATGCCCAAGGACACGATCAAGTCTTTGAAGATGCTATCCGGCCAGAAGAACTCGCCGTGATTTAATTCCTGTTGGTAACGTGCGTTGATTTTCTTTTTGGTTTCATCGTTCATAATGTATCCTTGGACAGGAGCCGAAGTCTCCTAACTTAGGAGTGCCAACGTCAGGTCCCACATGCTTCGCGTGCTACGCAAAGATGTTGAGCCCATTTTCGGCGACTAATCTTCCTTGGTAGGGAAATGAGACTCGCCGTGTTTGATGATGAGATACAGATGGACACCGATCAAACCGGCCAGCGCGGCCGGGATCATCCAAATGTGCGCGGCAAAAAAACGCTGTAAGGTAAGCGCGCTCAAGTCTGGCCCGCCGCGCAGAGCTTTCAGGATAAATCCACCG
>DATFQC010000102.1:0-3739 GCA_035264425.1 Anaerolineales bacterium | reverse complement strand
ACCGGTTCATGAAATTTCTAACGCCCGCAGGCTGGGCTATCGCAACGGTGTTCGGCGTGCTTGTCATAAGCTGGGCAATCCGTTCCCTTGTGCCCCATCAACCTATCGCCGCGGGCGCGACGCCAATTCCAGAAGTTTCGTTTGAAGACCGCCTGAGGAATGGGAACATCTGTGCCGGCCCATTGGCCCTGGCTCACGGTTTTGATGTTTTCCTGACAACTCCCAATAAAACTGAGTTCATCACGCTTGATGCGGAAAAAAAGATCGGTGAACTACGTTCCTTCACCTGGTCGGCGGATGGGAAACGATTGGTGGTCCTTGGTAATACAACGGGAAATGGTAATCTCTATCTGACAGACGCGGCCGGAGCGGCACTTCAACCCATTCTTTCAAATTCAGAATTAGGTTACGTGATGGACGCCGCCTGGTCGCGGGATGGAAAGCAATTTGTCATCTGGTCAACACAAAATAATAAGATGGTCTACTTGATGAACGCGGATGGAACTGGCCTGGTCGAGAAACAACTGGAGATGCAAGTTTTTTCCACGCCGCAATTTACACCAGATGGTCAAAGTATTGTCTTTTATGGCGCAAACGCCTCGTCTTCTGGACTCTTCACATACAAGTTGGATGACTCACAACTCAAGCTGATCAGTGCCCTGGTGGAAGATGAAACCAGTTTCGCCTTCTCTCCAGATGGTTCACGTTTGGCCTATATTGAGATGGATCGCAGCCTGGGTGAATCTCACCCTGTCGTTGTGGAAATTACAACTGGCAGCAGGACCGTTCTCGGAACCTTGCCTATTCCTAAGGGATCCGGCTCCTCAATTCCAGAGTCTGCCAACTTAAGTTGGTCGGCTGATGGTAAATCCCTTGTGTTTGATTTTGGGCAGGCGCGTCAAACAGGGCTATCTATGTCACCTATGTAGATGGCAGGGGACTGATCAAAGTAGTCGACTCAGCCCATGCGCCTGCCATTTCCGCAGATGGGAAATGTCTGGCCTATATCAGCGATAAACAAGTATTCCTCTTAGATTTGACCGGAGTCTCTTCAGTTCCAACGCGGATCACGCCCCTGTTCGTAGCAGATTTACCCACAGGACGTTCCATCGCTGACTATCGGCTTGACAAACTGCAGTGGAGGCCCTAAACAATCTGTTCCTTGCGTGTGTCAGGTGCAGATCGAACTTGTTGCAAACTTCCGAGTTTTGTCTCTCGGAAGTTTTTTAGTTATCTTACATTGAAGCGCGATAAAATTCTCATGGAATTCTCCATGAAACAAATCTCTGAATCAGAAAACGCGCCGGTCCTTAGAACTGACTTCTCAGATCAAATAGCCTGGGAAAAAATCCGCACAGAAATTCTTAAGCCTGTGGGCATTTTCCGTTTTCGTGCCAATGTGGAATTTATCGATAATCTTGATTTTGCAGACATCAGCAAAGATCAACTGTTGGAAATTCTTCCCACTGACTACAATCACAGTTTCATCATTGTGGTTGACCAAACTGCAATCTCCCATCCTGAACATCCCCTGCTTATCATTGACCTGTTCGATAGGTCAGTACACGAGTTCCGCGCCTTACCGACGCAGATTCAAGGCATTGAAAATAACCTGTCCATCGCGAACATGGACTTCGAAGAATTTGCTGATTCGGTGGATGAAGATGGAGTATTTCGCGGCTTTCCTGAGGACAGATAGAATCTCTCCTATCCTACGCCCAAAGATTACCAGTTATGTTTTAGCATTCCTATTTCAGAAGTTTATTAATGTAAAATCAAGTCGTGAGCGAAAATTTGATAACTGACAAAAGCAAATCAGTCGCCTCCACATCTGAACATCACCACACAACGAATCAAACAATATCCTTTGTACCCAAGCATAATGCAGGGTACGCCTCCCAGTTTGCTCTCGGAGTCTTTTTGGTAGAGAATAAAATTATGGTTATGTGAATAAACAAGAGTCCAAATGAGCAATGATTTAGTCTCCTTATATAAAGCGGATAAACAAGAGCGGATCAATCAACCCAGGGCAAATACGACGGAATACAAGGCTATGCGCGCCAGAGATCTGGAGAGACGCAAGTGTGTCATGGATATTGTCGCGGCAGATGAGTTGCACACTGCTGAAGATTATTATTACGCCGCCCATATTATGAATCACGGCGATACAACTGAAGATGCAGAGAACGCCCATCGGCTCGCCCTCCGTTCGAGTGAGCTGGGGTATCGACCTGCTCGCTGGCTGGCTGCGGCATCCTATGAGCGCTGGCAGATGTACCAGGTCAAACCGCAGAAATATGGAACAAATTATATATATGACGGAAAAAAGGATCGGCTGTGGGATGTGGATCCAAAAACAACAGACGAAGAAAGAGCCGAATGGGATGTCCCACCTCTCGCTGAACAACTTCGCAAAGCGCAGGAGGCAAACCGACATAAGACCCCCATGTCTGAAATTGAACGCAAAGAGTTTGAAGCCAATGCCCCGCCTTGGCTAAAACAAGCATTGGAAAAATGGCGTGCTGAACCTACGAATCCCGAACGAGAACACTTAATCAGGCAACGCACTTTTCATCGAGATCGCTTCACCTGGCTGGCGTACCTGTCACTTGCTTTCTACGGATATTTTCTCAATGTCCTGGGTCCTATCACGCCCTTCCTAAAAGATGAGCTTGGTTTGACCTACACAATCAGCAGTTTTCATTTCACCGCATTTGCGATTGGAATCTTATTAATTGGTATAGGCGGACACCTCCTCATTCAACGCATAGGAAAACATCGATCCCTCTGGCTGGGACTCTTTGGTATGAGCTTGAGTGCCCTGCTCTTAGTAGTGGGGAAAAGCCCGATCATCACCATTGGTGCATCATTTCTCATGGGATTGATCGGTTCCCTGATCCTTGCTATTGTCCCTGCCGCGCTTTCTGACCAGCATGGTGAGATGAAAGCTGTCGCGCTGTCAGAAGCAAATGTGATCGCGTCTCTGTTTGCCACGTCCGCGCCGTTGCTGGTTGGATGGTTCACTCATTCCCTTGGTGGTTGGCGGTGGGCGTTAGGCAGTATAGCATGCATCCCGCTCTTGATGTTTCTCGGTCTGGGAAAAAATTCGTCGCCGCTCGTCACCTCAACAGCTGAAAAGAGGACTCCAGCCAATCAATCTCTGCCCTCGTTGTTCTGGATCTATTGGCTAGGCATCGTCCTGGGAGTTTCAGTGGAATTTTGCATGATTTTCTGGAGCGCGGATTATATGGAGCAGGTGTTGGGATTGAGTAAAGCCGATGCGGCCCAGGCCGTCAGTGTGTTCCTGGCCGCGATGATCGTAGGACGGATCTTTGGCAGTCGCCTCGTTCAACGATTCTCTGCACGCGCAGTCATTACTGTCTCCATTATTTTCGCAGCGTTTGGATTTCTACTTTTTTGGAGTGCAGAAAGTAGTTTTATCGGATTAAACGGTCTTTTTATTACGGGCCTTGGCGTTGCAAATCTGTATCCTTTGATCCTTTCGCTTGCAATCAACACCGCAAATGGGAATACGGTCCAGGCAGGAGCGCGTGCTACCTTGGCCTCCGGCACAGCGATTTTGACTCTCCCTTTAATTTTGGGAAGTTTTGCGGATGCCGTAGGGATTCGTCTAGCTTATGGAGTGGTCTTGGTGCTGCTTATCAGTGTTTTTCTAATCAACCAGATTGCTGGAAGAAATTCTTTGGCCCGTTGAAACAACTCAGTCTGTAACGACAGA
>DATFQC010000101.1:0-3406 GCA_035264425.1 Anaerolineales bacterium | reverse complement strand
GCCCGGCGCCAGCGCGTTGATCTTCATAACCAGATCGGTCTCTTTTTCAGCCCGGTCAACATCTGTGTATGCCGAGGCGTTAATGATCAGGTTGGGTTTCAATTCGCTGAGAATTTTTTGAACTGCATCGAGATCACAAAGGTCCAACTCTTCGCGATCAAAAGAAATGACTTCTCCCAGGATGGGAAGCATTCGCTGAAATTCCCAGCCCAACTGGCCATTTTTACCAAAGAGAACAATCTTCATTTTTAAAGTTCTTCGAAAATTTCTGCATCACAAAGCAGGTTGCCAGTTTCATCTTTGGGTGACAAGAAAGGAGATTCATCTTGAATGGGCCACTGAATGTTAATGGCTGGGTCATTCCATATAATGGTACGTTCCCATTGAGAAGCATAGTAATCTGTGGCTTTGTAAAGCACATCGGCTTTTGGGCTGGTGACATAGAATCCATGGGCGAACCCGATTGGTACCCATAACATTTGTTTGTTCTCTTCAGATAGATATGTGCCGAACCATTTTCCAAATGTAGGGGAATGCCTTCTTATATCTACCGCGACATCAAATATTTCACCAGCAACTACCCGTATCAGTTTCCCTTGTGGTTGTTTAATTTGATAATGCAAACCACGCAAGACACCCTGGCAGGATTTTGAATGATTATCCTGCACGAAATCGAAAGGGATGCCGGCTTCGGAAAAGTTTTTCTTCTGATAACTTTCCAAAAAAAAGCCCCTCTCATCCTGGAAAATTTTTGGTTCAAGTAGTAGAACGTCAGGAAGCGGGCTGGGGATGAATTTCAACTCAATTTCCTCGCTGGAAGTTTATATGCCAAGATAGTTCACACCTTTGAACCTTTGAAAATTGTTTCGTTAGCGGGCATATTATAGCCGAGTTTGATTGACATTTCTTTGCACCTGATCCAGCCTCACCACCTGCCTACATAGAGCTGTAGGTTGGCTCTCTATAGGTGCCACTTTGAGTCGGCGCTCATAAGTGCGTCGCTTCTGTCACAGTTTTCCAATCTGTGTGTTGACATTTTAATCCGCCTCATCTAAACTGCCTGCATGCTTGCGCGCGTTTACTCTTGTGCTGTCATTGGCCTCGAAGGCGTCATTGTTGAAGTAGAAGTGGATTACTCCAATGGTCTGCCGGGCGTAACGATCGTTGGTTTGCCGGATGCCGCCGTGCAGGAAAGCCGCGAACGCGTCCAGACTGCCGTAAAAAATGCAGGGTTAAATTTCCCTCGTCATCGTGTGGTTGTCAATCTGGCGCCGGCCGCGGTACGGAAGGAAGGTCCAGCCTATGATTTGCCGATTGCGCTGGGCGTCATGATGCTGGCTGGCTTTCTTCCGCATGCTGCCGTCGAAAACACAATTGTGGTGGGCGAGCTTTCATTGGATGGCCTGGTACGTCACGCACGCGGCGTGTTACCGATGGCTGCCACAGCCCGCGCAAATGGATTCAAGCGGATGTTCGTGCCTGAAGTGGACGCGCCCGAAGCAGCCCTGATCCCGGGTCTGGAAGTGATTCCCGTCAAATCGCTGGCCGATCTTTACCAACATCTTTCCGGTCGACAGTTAATTGAGCCTTATCTACCCTCCAGCGATGAGCTGGAACCATTATTCATTCCAACGGACTTCAGCGAGATCAAAGGACAGGAACACGTCAAACGCGCCCTTGAAGTTGCCGCAGCCGGCGGGCATAACGTGCTTCTCGTGGGTTCCCCAGGAGCCGGTAAAACGTTGCTAGCCCGTGCCATGCCCGGTATTCTACCTGAAATGAGCATCGATGAATCATTGGATGTCACCCGCATCTACTCGGTGGCAGACCAGCTCCCAGCTGGCACGCCGCTGATTCGACATCGCCCCTTCCGTGCGCCGCACCATACGATCAGTCATGCTGGTTTGGTGGGCGGTGGGAATATTCCCAAGCCCGGGGAAATCTCGTTAGCGCACAGGGGTGTTTTGTTCTTGGATGAATTTCCCGAATTCGGCACGCGCGTCCTCGAAGTGATGCGCCAGCCGATGGAAGATAAGGTTGTGACAATCAGTCGCGCGAAAGGATCGCTCACTTTTTCTGCTAATTTTCAACTCATCGCCGCGATGAATCCCTGTCCGTGTGGGTATTATGGAGATTCGCAAAAGCCATGTACCTGTGCCTATGCTATGGTCACAAAATATCAAAAGCGGATTTCAGGTCCATTGCTGGATCGGATTGATATTCATATCGAAGTGCCGCGCGTGGATTACGAAAAGTTGAGTGGAGACCGGATTGGGGAATCATCTGGATGTATCCGTGCCCGTGTGCAGGCGGCCAGAAATATTCAACAGGCTCGTTTCACGAATCCCGATTCTCGAATAACGAATAATGGCTCTTCCACCGATATTATCTGCAACGCCGACATGCGCGTGGGGGAGATACGACAGTTTTGCAAGTTGCAGGATGAGGGTCAGAGTCTGATGAGGGCAGCCATGACTCAGCTCAATTTATCGGCAAGAGCTTATCATCGTATCCTCAAATTGGCGCGTACCATTGCAGATCTGGCGAGGTGTGAGGAAATCCAGTCCGTGCATCTGGCTGAGGCGTTGCAATACCGTCCCAAGCTGATGTTGAGCTAGCGATTGAGACTTGGGGATATCGTCTGGCGACACCTCGGCTATATCCAGATCATATCCTGCCCATATCTTGAGTCTAGTATTTGTTCGCTGATGCTTCGCTTTTCCTTCCTGTAGCTATAGGATCAGTTGTGGTTGCTTGTCTCCGTACAGACGTATTGCTCCGCCAGACTTATAACTCAATGGTAAATCCACTGTCTGAAAAAGTGATGCCGCCCCTCATAGGTCTGAGGAGCGGCATTTTTGATTCTCAAGATAATGGATTTTACGTAAGTGCTTTGGAACGTTAGCCTTTCTCCACCTACCGCTTTTCTCACGCATGTGGAATATGCGTAAATAAACTCTTACCTGCAACATCTAGGCCATGTTTCAAAGCTTAAGTTTACTTATTTAAGCGGCGTTCTATAAACAGCATTCCTAAAATGCTGCATCGTACGAAAAAATTGTTCAATTGTGTATATTGTCCTGCTTGAGCACGTTAATGAAGATCTCCTTTACTAAGTAATACACCCAAATTTGTCATATTAAGAGGGGAAAAAGATCACTGGTCTGCTGAAAAACCTGGATTTATATTCCCGTCCTACGAAGAAATACAGGAATTACTTTCCATATAGATTATGCACTTCAGCAGCCAGGAAGAAAAGGACAAAGATGGAGAATAGTATGATTTTACTTGTGGAAGATGACCCGAATGATGAGCTCCTAACTCTGCGTGCTCTCAAAATGAGCAATATCAAACATGAAGTCATTGCAGTACATGACGGAGTAGAGGCACTGGATTTTCTTTTTTG
>DATFQC010000100.1:0-3854 GCA_035264425.1 Anaerolineales bacterium | reverse complement strand
GACTCCAATGTTCTTCCCAGGCTGATTCTTCAGCCGGGTAATTTCTTCCGCGAGGTTATCTTTGATCAGTGTTGGCTTCTCCCATTTTCCCCACTCGATATTGTCCAGCGTGGTCGAGACAACATACTTGGGCATGTTATTAATATGGCTGGCATAGGGTTCATCTGTAGAGGCGGGCCAGTACGGCTCCCACTCCTGATAAGTCACACGCCCCATTAACATGGCATCCTCTGTGTCCGTCTGCGCTGTCAGGTCCGCAATCATAATGTCATCGAAAACATCGGATTGCCACTCGCCCGGAGCTTCTACAACACCATCTAGCGATATGAATAACCAAGAAACTACTTTTCGCATATTCTCTCCTTTAACTATAGCTGTTAACACACAGATGATATATCAGGAAGAGATCTCTGTCTTGAACAAAAGCGACATCTGTTCCGGCTCGCTCTTATGGATAATTTGAGCGGGTGTTTTTCCAATCAGGTGCTTCAAAGCTCTGGTCAAATGCGCCTGGTCGGAATAACCTGCCTTTTCTACGGTATCAAGGATCGAAACACCCTGTCCTAAGAGCATCGTCGCATGTCTGGCGCGTTCGATTTTCCGAATGGAACCCTGAGTTAAGCCGGTGGCTTGCACAAAACGACGCTGCACCGAACGCGGTGACAACTCCTGGGATTCCCCTCGCAACACAGGCTCGATAATTGGATCGCAAACCAGTAAATCTCCCCCCACCAGCCTTTTTACAAAAGTATCTGCATTTTCATAAGTGGGGAATTGCCAGGCAGAGCCATTCAGCCAGAAGGATTTGCTTGAGGCGTCAGGCAGGTCCAGGTCTCCGTCGACGAGACCGCTTACCGGAAAATAAGGCATAAAGGCACCATACTTAAAAATGATGCCGAAAAACTCAGCTCCCATTAAATTGACCTGCATAGATGTTGCTTTTGTCTCTGGCCCCCGCACCGTTACCGTTGTCTGACCCTGATAGGTCGATACCACCATTTCCCACTGGCTCGCGGCAACCGAAAGAAAATCGCCGGTACGCTCACTTTGGGCTCGCCAAATCTTTTCCACAAAAGGCGAGTCTGATTGTCTTTCATCAAAGGTAAAAATCATGCTTGTTTTTTATTTTATGATATGAAACCGCAGATGAGTTCTGCCGCCCGGAAGCTCTATCACTTTGATACGTTCCAGTTGAATCTGCCTTTCATCAATCTCTTCAAATGCTCGTAAACCATCGCCAAGAAACACTGGCATGATGTCCACATGCAATTCATCAGCAAGCCCTGCCTCGAGGCATTGCTTTGCAGTGCTCGTGGCACCGATGATATTGACATCATTATCGCTCGCAGCCGCTTTGGCTTGTTTGATAGCGCTCTCGATCCCATCTGTCACAAAGGTAAATGTTAACGTGTCAGTTTCCTTTGGCTGTTTCTTTGGAGGCTCATGAGTGAGCACAAAAATTGGCACTTGGTACTCGTAATTTCCCGCAAACCAGTCAGGGTCTTCTGACATGGCGAACGAATTGCGCCCCATCACTACCGCGCCCGTATTTTGTATGGATTCCTTCAGTGGGTCTATATCCCGCAGTTCAGCAAGATCGGGATACAGCGCTTCTACGCTGCCATGACGGTCATTAATGAAGCCATCCAGTGACATCGTCATCCCTAAAACAACTTTTCCCATAAGACTTGCCTACTCTTGCTCAGGTGCGTAATAAAGTAAAACATTGCCAGAATTGAAGATTCGGGCATGTAGGAGTTTTAGTTTCAGCTTCTCTTTGATTCCCTTGAGCAGAGGTGTACCATCCCCTAGAAAAACAGGATTCACGATAATCCGGTATTCATCGATCAAGCCTCGTTCGGCTAACGTGACTGCCAGATCTGAACTACCAAAGATGGCAATATCTTTTCCGGGCTGTTGTTTCAATGTAGAGACCTCTTCCGCGGCGTGATCCTTCACCAGCCGGGTGTTGTTCCATTCGGCTTTATCCAGCGTTTTGGAAAAGACAATTTTGGGCAGGCTATTCATCAGCCCGGCAACGCTCGGGTCGTCATGAATTGCACCCTCCGTGGGCCAATAGCTCGCCATTCCCTGATAGGTTACCCGTCCAAATAAGAGCATATCGATTTCATTGAGTTGATCGATAGCAAATTCATTGAACTCCTCATCCACGTTATGCCAGCTGATATCCTGATGAGGTCCTTCGAAAAAACCATCCAGGGTAACCATATTGAATAAGAATACTTTTCTCATACATCATCCTCCTACTATTCCTTTCGGTGATTTGGATTAAAAATTAAGAGCCATGCATGACGCGAACAGTTACCGTTTCGCTAATCCCTTTCAGCTCCAGCCTGCGTTCCTCCAATTCATTTCCGTCGATCCTCGCCTTTTTGAGGGCCTGTTCGCTGACAATGATCTCCCCTGCTGCAGCTTTCGAAGCCAAACGAGCCGCTACGTTAACCTCATCGCCAATGGCGGAGATTTCTGTCAATCCATCCGCGGCACCCATGGCGCCAAAATAAGCTACTCCCGAATGAACTCCGATCCCAATCGGGATATTCTGGCGTTCCATCAGGCTTGCAAGTTGCTGGGCGACTCTTACCGTTCGTCCTACATAATCTGCGCCTGCAAACCCTGCTCCCCAAAAGGCTGCAACCGAATCTCCTGCCAATTTTTCCACTAACCCATCTTCATCAATAATCAGTCTGGTTGCAGCAGTATAAAACCGGTTGATCAGTTGACTGAATTCCGTGGGACTCATCGTTTCAGATAGTGCAGTCGAACCACGTACATCGGCAAAAAGCATCGACATTTCGACCTCCGCGCCGCCCGGGAACTCTTGCGAAGCAATTTCGCACAGGTTACAGTAGCGCGGATTCAAAGCAGAGCGTTGTTTGCCGAACAATACCCGAACGATCATCCCGCCAACTCCCTGAAAGGGCGCATTACAAAATTTGCAGCGCGGGTCGTGCGGCAGGACGCGCAGAATATGGCGCAAGCGCTTGTCAACGGCAAACGCGTTGGTTGAGAACCAGAACCACCATACATTGCCTACGTCCACAGGTTTTTTCATGTCCATGTTTAAAACCAATCTATATACTTTATATAATCACAAGCGTGCGATGGTCCGGAGGACTCGCTGGATCGAGTATCCAGTGTTCTAAGGCAATGGCTCGATATAGACGGTAGAGGGAGGGTGCCTGCACGTCTTCCGACGTTATCAGGCGCACTCCATGGTCCGCAGGATTCGAAAACCGTCCGTTATAAATGTCCAGGCCTCGATCAAAGTTAATACCCGTCAACTCCTCAGCCGTTGCAGACATATACACAGCCTGACCTGTGCCGATAGAAGCATGAGAATCAAAGACTACAATACTTATTTGTGGACGGACCGCGATATTGCGTGAGTGCTGTACTTCTGGGGAGGAAATCCAGTAAAACTCCCTATGGGCCACACAAGAGAAGTAAACAGGCGTTACCCAGGGCTGACCAGACTTGTCCGCCGTTCCGAGCACCATGTATATATTGGCATCGATGATCTCTTTCGCGATAGCTCCAAGATCTTGTGGATTCATCTCTATCTCTAATCACAAATTACTTCTTGCTACCAGACTTATTATAAGCAACAGCCTCACGAACGAGGTCTTTCAAGGCAACTTCGTCAATTTGGTCACCTTCATGAAAATCGATCCCGCGCGTGGCCTTCGCATCCAGACCAGCGTTGAAGAGACCATGAGAATCCTTCAAGGAAGCCCCTTTGAAAAAGTTTAGCTTGATGTGATCCTTAAAAGCCCCGCCTGCCACGACATTTCCTTTATATGACCAGACTGGCGTATCCCACTTCCATTCCT
>DATFQC010000099.1:0-8073 GCA_035264425.1 Anaerolineales bacterium | reverse complement strand
AACCAGGATAAGATCAGGATGAGTAAAAGCAAAGCAAAGTTTAGCTTCTTATCACGATGTGACCAAAGAATAAAGACCGCCATGAAAATCGCCGTGATAAGAAACCAAGTAAAGGGTGGTTGATAAGTAAAACTCAGCAGAACAAATGACCATGTTCCGAGAATACTGCCAAAGATGTTGACCGAATAGGCCCAGATTGGGCTGGGATTGATGTTCATCAAGCGCCCCAATATTCGGCCAATCGGAACAAAAAGGTCGACAATCAAAACAAGTAGGCCATAAGTCAGAATCAAGCCCACACAGAAAAGAAGAATTCTGGTTGCTCCGTTGCTTGCCGCAATATCTGACCAGATGACGAGGTCTCCCAGAGTATTAAGCATCTCGCTAGTGTTTCCCAATGCCAGGCGGGTCGCAGGGATTGCCATCAATAGCAAAAGAACGGTCATTGGGATCAGGCTTTGTTTGATCTCAATCTGCTTAGTCGACGTGAACATGCCGAGCCCGAGACCGAGAAAGCAGGCTACCAGAACCGTATTCTGTAGGTACGCAAATATTCGGATCTCTGTCCCAATCCAACGGATAAAAAGTGTTTCCAGAAATAAGCTGAGAATACTGATGAAGAATATTCCCCAGGTCAGGTTAGGAATTGTAATATCGTTATCTTGAATGTGTAGTGATGTTTTCATGATGTTCTCCAATGCTAAAAACTCAAAAAAATCGTAGTTATTGTCTCTAAAACATAGTGGCAAGCCCGTCGCATACAAACTTCAATCTGGCAAATGGCCTTCGTTAGCAAGAGTATAACCGAACGGGAAATCATGGTATTTACAGCCTTGTAAAGTTTTATTTCATTGTTAATCAAAAAGCCCGATTCAATTTGAACCGGGCATTCCCATGGAACCTATTTAATTTATTGAAATTTAATAGCTGCTTATCTCGTCACTTTGCAAACTCTTTAATGAGACGTGCCATATGTTTTGCATGTTTGAGATAAAGGTCAATGCGGATATTTTCATTCGGGGCATGGGCACGCGTGTCAGGATAGCCCAGGCCAGCAGTCGCGACCGGCAGTTTCAGGTCATGCACGAATGGGTAGCTGGGACCCGAGCCGCCGACCAACGGAACCAGCTGCATCGGCATCTCAAACACCTCTTCCGCGGTCTTTGCGACCAGTTGAATAAACGGTTCATCGGGATCGGTGCGCGCTGGGGGATCGCCGCCTAGGTCGGTGATCTGCACATCGCTGAAACCTTCTGCATCGAGGTGGGCACGCAGCTTTTTCAAAATATCAGCGGGATGCTGATCAGGCACAAGACGAAAATCCACTTTTGCAGAAGCACGCGCAGGCAGAACTGTTTTGGAACCGGGCCCCTGATAACCAGATGTCAGCCCGCAAATGGTGCAGGTTGGCGTAAAGACTTCTTCTATTTTCAGTTCTGTTCCGCCCGTGAGACCTTTGACAAACTGTTTGACCCCATATCGGGATTTGTATTCCTCTGCGACCTCAGGTAAGGCTTCCATCAGCTCCCGGTCACGCGTGGAGGGAGGCTTGATCCCATCATAGAAACCAGGGATTCGGATCCGTTCATCTTCTCCTTTTAATGTAGATAATGCCCATACCAATCTCCAGGCCGCGTTCGGGAAGATCGAGCCGCCTAATCCCGAATGTACATCGGTTCCAGCCGTTTCGACACTGAGTTCAACATAACAAATGCCGCGTAAACCCAAAGACAACATGGGTACATCGCGGTGATCCACGCCGCCAAATTCCCACATGCAGGCATCTGCTTCTAGCAAATTCTTATTTTTTTCAATAAACTCAAAGAGGTTAATGCTGGCTGTTTCTTCTTCGCCCTCGATGATAAATTTAATAGTACAGGGCAGTTCGCCTTCAGCTTCAAGAAGTGAATCGATGGCAAACAAACGGGAGACAATATGACCTTTGTCATCGCTGACACCGCGGCCATACAATTTACCATCGCGCAAGCTCGGCTCGAAGGGAGGCGTCTCCCACAGTTCGAGTGGTTCGGGCGGTTGGACGTCATAATGGTTATAGATGAGGAGTGTCTTGTCAGATTTGCCTTTGCGTTCTCCGAAGACAACGGGCGCGCCCGCCGTTTCCATGACTTGAATTTCAAAACCGCGGGCCTTGAGCATTTCACCCACCAGTGCCGCGCATTCTTTCAATCCCAGGTTTTGCGCGCCTACACTCGGCTGAGCAACGAGACGAGAAAGTTCCTCAAGGCTTTTATCAAGATTCTGTTCCAGGTATGAATCCAAATGGCTATATTCAGACATGTCGTACTCCTCATTTTATGAAGTTTGTAATTAACGTAATTGAGTAGTGACCCGCCAGCGCAAACAAGGTCATCTTAATAAGCTGACCAATCCATGTGAAAAGAAGAAAAGTCTGGATCGGCATTTTGGCGATTCCGGCCGCGATACCCGCGATATCAAAAAAAGGATTTGGAATCGCGGAAAGCACCATAATAGCCCAGCCGCCATATTTGTCCACCCAGGGTTTGATGCGGTTGTAGGCATCCAGCCGTTCGACCACCGCCTGACCGCTAAACCCTGCCAGATATCCAGAAAGTTCTCCAAGCGCGCCGCCTGTTCCAGCGGCTAGCCCAACACCGAGCGGGTTAAAAATGGCTCCCATGGCGTAAATGACAGCTACACCGGGTGCAGGAAGTAAGACAGTTGCATTGGCAAGCAGTGCTATCAGGAAAATACCAGGATATCCAAATGCTGCAAACTGTTCTACCCGGTCACGAATACTAAAAATGTAAACAGTGATCGCAACGACTGCAAACAAGGCTAGGATTCGCAAAATGTTTTCTAAGAATTTTGAACTGCCAGGCTTGTTGTAGGTTTCGATCGGTGTGATCGGAGAAACCAGAGCCTCTTCGACTTTATTCACGGCCCTGGGTTCTTTTTTTGAGTTAGCGCGTGAAGAGCGCGCAGAGGTTTTCTTGTTTGTGTTCTGCGCGCTCTTTGGTTTCTTTGTTGGGACTTTCCTATTCGCTTTCTTCAATAGTGATACGATTGATTTTTACAGCCGGAGCATTGACATTGCCTGGATCACGCGGCGGGATGGACATCAACACATCCAGTCCCTCCACGACCTGACCAAAGACCGTGTGTTTGTTATCCAAGTGTGGGGTGGGGGTATGAGTAATAAAAAATTGCGAGCCGTTCGTGTTGGGGCCTGCGTTCGCCATGGAAAGAATACCTTGCTTATTATGTTTTAGGCTCGAATGAAACTCATCTCCAAATTGATAACCAGGTCCGCCTGAACCGCGCCCGGTCGGATCGCCACCCTGTACCATAAAATTGGAAATTACACGGTGGAACATAATACCATCGTAAAACCCTTCGCGTGCCAGAAAGACAAAATTGTTGACCGTCTTGGGTGCTTTGTCTGCGAAAAGCTCGATCACCATTGTCCCCTTGTCAGTTTCCATGTGGGCTTTATATTTCTTTTTTGGATCAATCTGCATTGCAGGCGGGGTATTCCATTGTTTTGCCATTTATAGTTCTCCTCATTCATAAGTTTTGAAATTTTTCATTCAGATTTTTCGTCTCCAGCTTTTCTTCGTTTTTCAAAAAAGGTGGAAAGACGTATCGTTCATTTTAACAAAGCTTCCACCCTGGCTACAACCATATCCAATGCGGCAGTGTTGAATCCACCTTCCGGAATGATGACATCTGCATAACGTTTGGAAGGCTCAACAAATTCCAAGTGCATGGGTCTAACCGTGGATAGGTATTGCTTTATGACAGACTGCGTGGTGCGTCCGCGTTCTGTGATGTCACGTTCAAGGCGGCGGATGAGGCGAAGATCTGAATCGGTATCTACAAAAATTTTTACATCGAACATTTTTCGTAACGCGGCTTCTGTAAAGATAAGGATACCCTCGACGATAATCACGCGCTGAGGCTGAACGGTAAATGTTTTATCGGTGCGCCGGTCAGTGGAAAAATCATAGATCGGCACTTCAACCGCTCTCCCGCTGCGTAAAGATGCGATCTGTTCGATCAGCAAATCTGTTTCGAGCGAGTCGGGATGGTCAAAGTTTACTTCCGCGTGTTGCGTGGGAGGAAGTCCACTAAGGTCTTTATAGTAGGAATCATGTTGGAGAAAAGCAATTCGATCCTGACCCACGCGTTGAAGGATTGCCTGTGCGACGGTTGTTTTACCAGAACCTGATCCACCTGCGATGCCGATGACCAGCGGAGCACGCTGCAGAGCGGCAGTCTGGACAATAGGGTCTGGAGACTTCATGCCCAAATTATACACGCACGCGCAACGGAAAACCCCTCTGCCGGGGAAGTAAGGAGAGGGGTTTGGATGGAAGTGAGATTACAGGCCGGCCATAAAGGCCAGGCCAACCGTACCTGGTCCGGCATGGGTGCCAACCGTAGGACTCACCTCAGTAAGAATACTTTCGACCGGATGGAGTGCCTGCTGTCCTCTTGCAAGTAATGCTTTCGCTTCTTCCGCCGCATTCGCGTGGAGAGTGGCAAGACGGACTGGCGTTCTACCCGCCACTTTATCCACAACCAGTTCAAGGACGCGGTCCTGCGCCTTATTCTTCGTGCGTATGCGGTCAATCCCTTCCACGCGTCCATCTTGAATCGCAAGAATGGGTTTCATATTCAGCATAGTCCCAAGAAAGCGCTGGGCGCTGCCGATCCGCCCGCCGCGGTGAAGAAACTCCAAAGTATCCACAGCAAAAAAGACGCCGGTGTATTGATACGATTTCTCTGCCAGGGCAATGGCATCCTTAAGGCTTGCGCCAGCCTCGATGGCCCGCGCTACTGCTAATACCTGAAAACCAAGTGCCATTGCGACCGACTGGCTGTCCACAACATTTACTTTTTCTCTTGCTGAACTCATCAAATCCTTGGCCTGCATGGCAGATTGAACTGTCCCCGAAAGTTTTGAAGAGACCAGCAAAGCCAGAACCTCGTAGCCCTGATCTACCAAATGTTGAAAAATATCTTGAAACGAAATTATAGCAACTTGGGATGTGGTCGGCATGACTTTTGCAGTTTTTAGTCGTGTAAAAAATTCACTCGATTCAATGTCTACGCCATCTTTATACGTTTGATCACCCCAGATCAGAAGTTGCGGCGCGACCGAAATATTGTATTCCTTAACCAATTCGGGTGGCATGTATGTCGTGCTGTCGGTTACAAGTGCGATTTTTGACATGGTGTCTCCTTAGAATTAGGTTATAAAGCCAACATACTTGGTATATTAACCCCGCTGTCAGGCGCGTGGATACGAATTGTTAGGTATAATGTCTCAGCAATTCGTGTTGCTTTGATCCCTCATTGAGGAGACTGCTTTGGCCTTTAACCCGATAAACTGGCTTTTGGGCCTGTTTTCACTGGATATTGCAATAGACTTGGGGACCGCGAATACCTTAGTAAATGTACGCGGCAAGGGGATTGTCATCAACGAGCCATCCTGGGTAACCATCGATAAAAGGTTGCGTCAACCCCTTGCCATTGGCCTAGAGGCCAAGGAGATGATGGGACGCACACCTAGCAGCGTCGCGGTAATCCGTCCTTTGCGGGATGGAGTGATTTCTGAGTTTGATATTACGCAGGTCATGCTGGAATATTTTATCGGTCGAGTCCATGAACAAAGCGTTGTACCGTTGCCCCGCCCGCGCGTGGTAGTAGGGATTCCGACCGGCGTGACTGAAGTTGAGAAGCGGGCCGTTTATGATGCAGTCATGGCTTCGGGCGCGCGCTCCGCCTTTTTGATCGAGGAACCGATCGCGGCTGCGCTAGGCGCGGGGCTTCCTCTCGCTGATATAAAAGGAAGCATGGTGGTAGATATTGGGGGAGGGACCACCGAGGTCGCGGTCATGTCCATGAGTGGTGTGGTCGCCTCGCGGTCATTACGTGTGGCTGGCGATGAAATGGATCAGGATATTGTACAATATCTGCGAAATAAATATAACTTGCTGATTGGCGAGGGTATTGCGGAACAAATCAAATGGAAAATTGGATCTGCCTACCCGCTCCAGCCTGAAAAGACAATGGAAGTGCGCGGACGGAATCTTGTGACAGGCTTGCCTGAAAGCATTGAGGTTTCTTCCATTGAAATGCGTGAGGCGTTATCAGGTTCTGTACAGGTGATTGTAGACACAATCCGCGACGCATTAGATGAAATTCCCCCGGAGATTGTTGCTGACTTAATGGATATTGGTATTTGCTTGGCAGGGGGTGGGGGGTTGTTACAGGGGCTCGCTGACCGCTTAACCGATGAAGTCCGGTTACGTGTATGGGTGGCTGAAGATCCTCTTACCTGTGTAGCGCGGGGAGCGGGTATGGTTTTTGAAAACTTCGATGTTCTGAGTCGATACCTGGTGGGCTTGGAACGCGGTAGCACACGTCACCGGGTTTAATGTTATTAATTGCCGCCATGGCAATGATGGTTGCACACTAACATGAGAAATATATTTCCACGCACGCTTCAGACAACGATCATTTTTTTAGTTGTCGGGGGAATCATGGCGCTCGCACTGGGAGGCTACTTTAGTAGCGCCTCCAATGTTTTCACGGGCTCATTGGTCAATCTTCAAACCTGGTTTTCTGCTCGCTTTGTAGCCGTACAGGATTTTTTAACCTCGCCTCGTGATATTGCCTCTCTGCGTCAGCGTAATATAGAGCTGGAGGGCGAAGTGTCTGAGTTGCAAGCCCAGGTGATTCAACTTCAGCAGCAAGTTGGAAAGACACAAATTCTGGCGGCACTCGTGGATTTTGAGCAGGCGAATCCTGAAAATAGATATCTAGCGGCCGCTGTGATCGGTCGCGACCCAAGTCCATTTCTGCATTATGTGATCATTAATCGCGGCTCCAACGATGGCATCCTGCGCGGGATGCCTGTTGTCACAAACCAGGGTTTGATCGGACGCGTGGATGCGGTCATAGCAGATGCGGCTCGTATTCAACTGATCACCGACCCTGCTTCGAGCGTCAATGTTCTCCTCCAGAACGCAGAGACAGAAGCGTCGTTGGTGGGTTCAGTGACCGGAGATGTCACGTTGCAACTCATCCCACAGGATATCAATATTCAACCTGGAGATCTGGTATTGACCTCTGGTCTGGGTGGTGGCTACCCTCCAGACTTGATCATTGGACAAGTTGGTAATGTTCGTTCCCGCGACTTCGATCTGTTTCAGCAAGCTACTGTTCAGCCTGTTGTTGATTTTAATCGCATTGAGATCGTGCTGGTAATTGTTAATTTCAAGCCAGTAGATATCTCTCCATTGGCACCGGCTCCAGCCCCTTAACAAAATGCGCAATTTGGTGGCGGTTCCTGTTATCTTGTTAACTGTGATGCTGCAATCTGCAGTAATCAGCCGTGTATATTTGTTGTCAGGGATTGCCGATTTACCAATGGTTATGCTGGCGGCCTGGGCCCTGCAGGAAAATGTTGATTCGGCCTGGCACTGGGCAGCGGCAACCGGCCTGTTGGTCGGCTTTATTTCTGGCATTTCATGGGTTGTTCCATTTTTTGGATATGTTGGTATTGTTTTTTTTGCACGCATTTTTCAGCGCCGGGTTTGGCAGGCACCACTGCTTGCCATGTTCAGTATTACCTTCCTGGGGACGATTATTGTGAGTCTTTTGTCAATTTCGACGTTAAGTTTTGCGGGAGTGCCGTTACCCATCAGTGATGTGCTGGGATTGGTAACACTCCCAAGTGTTTTATTAAATATGCTGATCGCGATCCCTGTCTATGTCGTGATGCGCGATCTTGCAAGATGGGTATATCCATCTCCGGAGGTGGAATGAGTTCACAAACGGTGAATAAATATGAGGTCCCATTGTGGCGCGTGCTGTTTATCTACGTATTAATCGTTGGCGTGGTGGGTATCATGACATACCGCCTGGTTGGCTTACAGGTGATTGGACCACAAACATGGATGAATCAGTCGGTTGATAACTATCAGGAAACGTTCAGTGACCCCGCGCCGCGCGGTATTATTTATGACCGTCATGACTTCATCATCGCGCGTAACATTGCATCCTACAATGTAGTAATTACGC
>DATFQC010000098.1:0-6643 GCA_035264425.1 Anaerolineales bacterium | reverse complement strand
TTTATTTTTAAATTCATGTAATATACGTTATCCAAGATTCGTCCAGCACGCAAGTGGGTTTTTCCCTAATAGAGGAAGCAGCCGATATTAATGGAACAGCCTTGGGCATATATAGAGCCATACCTCGTTTATGGGTAATTTCAGCTCCCGGCGGGCTTGGGCTTTTCGGCAGCGACCGGCTGGTGAACGAAGAATCGCTTTTTTCCCCAACGGTAGAGTTGGAGAATGGCAACCAGAGTGAGGCCTCCAAGGAGATAGGCTCCCAATACATCGCTGGGCCAATGTTGTCCAAGGTAAATTCTGGAAATCCCAACCAAGGCTATCAGGGCCCCCAGGAAAATGAGCAGGAGAGTTCGCCTCCACGAACGCTTTAGCAATGTATAAACCAAAAACCAAAGGAACCCGTAAAATCCAACATAGAACATCACATGTCCACTGGGAAAGCTATAACTGTTGAGGACTCCAAGCACACGCACCAGGTCAATTGTAGGCCGAGGACGTCTTATGTAATCCTTAACGATAACGTTCACCAGGGGAGGCAAGAGCGCTGCAACCAGAGCCATGATTGCCTCCCACTGCAGACCAAACAGGTAAATGGCGAGCACGATGAGCACGGAGAGAATAAATGACTGTGGAGAAAAGCCCGGCCAACTGATCAGGTACATCAGGCCAGCAAAGATCGGTGAATTAATAGACTGAATGGCGCGCTCGATTTGAAGGTCAATTGGAAAGGACGGCGTTGTTTTCACCAGGAACGTCAACACGGCAAACGCACCGATCGCTGCAAATAGTGAGACCTGGAATAAAAATGTCCGATACTCACGCTTGGGGCGCGAAGTAGTTTCTTTTTTTGCGGCCTGTTGAGCTGCGTCCTTTACTTTTTCAACTGGTTTTCCACTTGCTTGTTCTGCCATAGGATCTCTCCTTCTATTTGCTTACCCTTCTGTTACGGCTGGCTCCTGTGTGGGCACCGGAGAAACAGGAGCGGGCAATTCCTGGGCTGTACTCTTGATCAGCGCTGGTGGCGCAACGTGATCTTCCGGGGTGATTATCCAGACGGCGCCCGGTTTACTTTTGATCTCCACTTTACCTTTGCCAAGCATAACCCCATCTGCCATCACGTCCATCTTCGGGTTGGTCTTGATTTCGATTTTGGAGGCACGATAGCGCTGGACCTTTTCATTAGCTGAGAAACCCTCCGACCTGACCTGGGCATAATAGGCAAGTAGTTCTGTTTTGCCAAACTCCGGATAGACAGAAATATCCAATAAGCCATCCGTTACAGAGGCATCTGGCGCGACCAGGAAATTGGCACCGAACATGGGAGCATTGGAGACCACCACAAGCATGGTCTTGACTTTGATCTTGCTCTCATCGTCCAGGGTCAAAAACACTTCGGGCTGTGGCTCCTGATGAATGAGGGTCAGAGCCACATCTTTGAGTTTGGATAATTTGCCATCTGCCAGCTTGTTCGCCTTGGGATAGAGCGCCGCAACCAGCCCGACAGCGGTCAACTCGAAGAAGAAGAGTTTCTTGCCATTCTTGACCTGGACTCGTCCAACATCCAGCTTGCGAACATGCTTGGAGGCGATCAGGGTGCAGGCCTCTTCCATCTCTGTTGGGATGCCCAAAGTTTTCGCGATATTGTTCTGCGTTCCGGTGGGGATAATGCCCATCGGCGTTTTCCTTCCCACCATCCCGCGCAGGACCGCTTCCAGGGTGCCGTCGCCGCCCATCGCGATGACCAGCTCATAGCCATCTTTGACGGCCTGCTTGGCAAGCGGAGTGGCTTCCTCTTTTGGCTTGGCAAGGGCGACGTTCACCTCGATCCCATGTCCCTGTAAATAACGGGTTGCTAACTCCAATTGTTTCGCTGACTCCTCTGGCTTGCCAGCGCCGGGGTTTGCAATCAGCTTGGCCTGAATAGCTTTATTTTTCTTTGACATTTTGTAGTTCTTCCTTTTTAATGAAAATTCTTTCGATCACAGTGTATACCAATCCAGCCCAGGCAATGCCCAGGGCATAACCCGCCAGAACATCGGTCAGGTAATGATTGCCTTGAAAGACCCGGCTAAAGCCATCAAAAAGTACGATCAGGAGTGCGGCGATTCCCACTGCCCATTTCCAGCCGCGCGAAGGCATCCTGGGAACCAATAGATAAGCCAAAAAGCCATAACAGATCAATGCGCTCATGGCATGTCCACTAGGGAAGGATGGAATTGTCGTGATGGGAAGTCCCGTCTGCTCTGGAGGCCGCGGGCGGGCAAAATAGCCAATGATGAAATTCCACAGCACACTGCCCACTGCCGAACTAATCCATAACATGCCTAGTTCACGCCAGAACCGTTTATAGAGAAAATAGAGGGTCAGGATTGTAACAATCACCTGGACGACTTCTTTTCCCAGGAAAAATCCGAACAGCATGATCTCGTTCACTCCTGGCGGAGCCCTTCTGGCATCCCCAATCAATTGTTTATAAACGGATGTATCCACCTGCACGAGCGGACCACGAGAGAGCAGGTTATAACCCAGTCCGGCAAAGATCAGGCCACCCACGATAACCATAATAAGTCCGATTATTGGCCGCTTTTTAAACCAGCCGGGCACGCGAAGACCCTGGAATGGACGCCTTGACGAACTTTCTGTATTCCGAACTGTTCCTCCTGAAAAGAATCTTTCGATAGATGTGTATATCAATCCCGCCCAGGCCAGCCCGAGGCCATAACCGGCAATGACATCGGTCACATAGTGAGCGCCCAGGAGGATCCCGCTGAAACCAATAAACACGACAATGAGTATGAGCATAATGCCCACAAACCATTTCCAAAAGCGGGATGGCATTTTAGGAATTAGCAAGTATGCTAATAATCCATAGCAAAGCACAGCCATGACTGCCAAGCCACTCGGGAAGGATGGATCGTTTAAAGGGAGAGCGTCAAAGGGAGTGGTCGGCCGTGGACGGTTGAAATACTGACTGAGGAAATACCAGATTGCTACCCCTCCTCCCAGACCCATCCAGACCATTCCTAACTCCCGCCAAAATCGCTTATACAGGAAATAGATCGACAGGATTAATCCAATCGTGGCGATCATTTCCTTGCCCAGGAAGAATCCAAACAGAAAGTATTCAATCAGGCTCACTGGGACGTTGAGCGCATCTGCACGCAAAACTTTGGAGGTTGCCATGTCCCAGGGAAGGAGTGGACCATTTGGTTTCACGCTATAAGCCAGCCAGCTAAATAAAAGCATACCCAACAGGAATAGAATCAATCCGATGAGAGGCCGTTTTGCCAGGAAGCCGGGGGAACGAAGATCACGAAACGTGTTTCTGCTTAATAGGTTTTCCTGAGACCTGAGGTTGATGTGGCTATTTGTAGTCATCTTAAGGGTATCCGATCTTCTTATCTGGAACTGCTCATTCTTCCCATGGATATTCTTTCGATCAATGTGTAGACCAACCCTGCCCAGGCAATTCCCAGCGCGTAACCGGCCAGCAAATCTGTTAGATAATGACCGCCCAAGAACAGACGGCTAAATCCAATATAGAGCACGGTCAATATTGAGGCGATCACAACCACCCACTTCCAGAAAAGAGATGGCATTTTCGGAACGAACAAATAGGCCAAAAGTCCATAAAATAGTACGGCAGTGATCACATGTCCACTGGGGAAGGAAGGATCAGTGACCACGATGCCAATCTGTGCATCGGGCCTATGCCGGTTAAAAATCCCGATCAGGTAATACCAGATCAGCGCGCCTCCTCCCAGCCCAACCAACAGCATTGCCAGTTCCCGCCAAAATCGCTTGTGAAGAAAATAAAGACCTAGAATGACGGTGAACACCTGTACCAATTCTTTTCCCACATAAAAACCAAATAAAAGGAGCTCAATAATTCGGGGCGGTTCCTTCACGGCTTCATTGTGTAATTCGGTTGTGATTGGGACATCCCATTGAAGCAATGGGCCCCTGGTCCAGACGTTATAAGCCAGAGCCCCAAACATGAGGCTGCCAACCAGAAACATTAATATTCCGATGATGGGCCACTTTGCCAGCCAGCCTGGAACGCGCAGATCGCGGGAGATTTTTGTATCCGATTTGTTTCCAGTCATTATCCGATCTCTGATCATTCGATGCGATTCCTTTTCACGATTCAGTATAGATGACCATTAATGCTGATCATTACGATTATCTCGATAATCTTCACCCACCTGAATGGATACGGGGGCCGGCAGCTCTCCCATTCCGAAGGCCTCTTGCGGTTTTTCGGTCCCTGCACCCGGTTCAGGGGCGATCACTCGCAGAGCCCGCGGGAGTATTTTGATTTTTGCCTTACCCCTTCCAAGCAGAATTCCTTCTGCAGCAATGTCCAGCTTTGGATCTGTTTTGATTTTTATTTTGCGTGCTCGATAGCGCTGGATCTTGCCATCAGGTGTAAGACGCTCCTGAGCTGACTTGGCAAAGTAAGCCAACAGTTCAGCCTTGCTAAAATTCGGATACACAGCGATATCCAATAAACCATCTTCTGTGGATGCATCGGGCGCGACCAGATTTTTTGCACCGATTACCGGAGTGTTCGTGACTGTGACCAGCATGGTCTCCACTTCTACTTTGCTTTCATCATCCAGTGTCAGAAAGACCTTGGGGTCTGGCTTCGCGTGGAAAAAGGTCAACGCTGCATCCTTGATATTTGAAAGATCACCGTGAGGGACATCTTTCACATCGGGATAAAGCGTTGAGGTTAAGCCAACCGTGGCGACCATGAAGAAGATGAACTTTTTCTTCTTCTTAGTACTGATTTGGGCCAGGTCCAGGTCACGGGTATGATCCGAAGCGATGAGGGCACAGGCCTCTTGAACGTTCTCCGGGATTCCCAGGCTGGTTGCGATGTCATTCTCCGTACCCGCCGCAATAATGCCCAGGTGTGCATCTGAGCCTGCTAAGCCGCGGATGACTGCGCTAATCGTGCCATCTCCACCCATGGCGATGACAGTGGAATAGCCTTTCTTGACTGCTTTTTTCACAATGGGAACCACTTCCCTGGTTGGGTGAGCCAATGCCACATCGACCGGGAGGCCGTGCGCCAACAAAGCTTGCGTCACGTGCTCCAGAATTCTTGGGGAGGCCAGCATTTTCCCGGCGCCAGGGTTCACAATTAATTTGGCTCGACCCCCTACATTATGCTTTGACATACTCCCGCCTCCTTTTATGGCCGCTTAAAACGGAACCAGGCGGCAGTCATCAAAGAATAAATACCGAACGCAATAAGTCCAACCGCCACGATTCCCATTAGCCAGAGTCCGTAAGGCTGCTTTGCTAAATAGCTCAACGCGCCGTCGATGCCTTGCGCACGGCCCGGATTAGCAGTATAGGCGGCCAGAGCAAAGAAAAATCCCACAATTGCAAAGACGATGCCGCGTGCAACCGTGCCGAAGCGTCCGATTTGGATTGCCAGCCGGTATTGTTCTGCACTGAGGGCATACGTTTTGAACTGCTTCTCAAATTTCGATCGAATGCCCAAATAGATCTGATAAAGACCAGCACCAATGGCGGCTACACCTACTACCCCTACTAGAATGCGTCCCATTGGCATGGACATGATTTGGGCCACGAGATGAGTCTGACTACCTCCAGAAGAACCTGACCTGCCGCCGCTAATTAAGCGGTAGGTCGGTACCACGAAGGATGCATACGTGGCCGCGCTGACCAAGTACCCACCCCGCGCTAAAAGTCCTTCTGTATCTTTGCCTTTATGAAGAGGATCCATGATGGCACGGATCACTCCCCATAAGGAATAAGAGATAAGACCAATCAGGACGATCCACAGTAAGGCTTGTGCGAAGGGCAGTTTGCTAAAGGTCTGGATCGCCCCCAATTGGTCCGCTGGACTTTTGCCCTTTCCAAGAGCGCCTTGTATGGCAAGCAGGCCCATGGTAATGTAGATCAAACCTTTGATCCCATAGCCCAGACGTGTAAGCTTCTCCATCGTCGGGCTATAGGCAGCTTCCTTAGCCGCCGCTTTCCCCTCTGTCTCAATCTTTTTGACAGGGTTCTGTTTATTAACGTTCGTAGTGCTCATAAAGTGTTCTCCTTTCGCCTGTGTACAGATTAATCCTATTTTGTTTAACGATGAGTCATCAATATATGAGACGCATTTGCTCTTTTAGGACAAGGATAGTGGATTTTGAGTTCAAAACACGCATTTTAAGCCTTAATACAACCAAAATTAAAGGGTAGGGGGATAATACCCAGCAGTAATTATCGTTATTTATATAGAGAGATGCAGATAATTTCATTTAGAAACGGGTTCGGATACTACTTAAAATAGTAGTTGGGTACTGACAACCAAAAACCGTACGTGAAAGGCAATCTGTACTGATGGATGCCAAAAATCTTTTAATCGACGCACTTGACAAGCAGAGAGCTGCCTACCGCGAGAATCTAAAACGCTGCCGCGCTAAATTTTCCAGGAAGGCAGTTCACGATTTGCGCACCTCTATACGCCGCCTGCTCGCGACGCTGGATGTCATCGCCTTTGTTACTGCCGCGTCGCGGATTGAGAAATTATCGGATCGTCTTAAACAGCAATTGGATGTGTTTAGCGACTTGCGCGATATCCAGGTGATGCTGGACAGGCTATCCGAAG
>DATFQC010000097.1:0-3957 GCA_035264425.1 Anaerolineales bacterium | reverse complement strand
AATGAACGCCACCGGCAGGAAGGCTCGTCCCATGCGGTGCTGCCACCAGGGAAGGAACAAATAAATCACAAGAAACACGAGCACGGGCTGGCCGGGGGTGATGAGCCGCTGAAGGCGTCCTTCCACACCCAGCGTTGGGCTGTAGGAATGCCAGATAAACGGAATCAGGATCGTCGTCACGATCACATACACACGCAGTGTCTGCAAGAGGCCCGGCTCGAGCGTCGTTTGCTTCATCACGAACATGATAGCACAAATCGAATGCCAGGCTGATATGACCCGCGTCATGCAGGGGTATGACGCGGGTCATATAGGAAGAGGCAGGCTGTCATACGACTTTGTGCGCGCCGTCACTCTCTGCTTTGGAGGAAATTCCTTATGATTGGAGATTGAGCGATTGACCTGTTGTTTCTTTTTTATCTGTAGACCCACTATCCAAGGAGAGTCCATGAAAACATTTCTGTTAAAAACCAGCCTGTTCACGATCATCTTTCTGATGCTGGTCTCATTCTTTGGTGGCACGCCGGCCAACGTGGAAGCCGCGCCCAAGCCAACCAATACCCTCAGGCCGACGAATACACCGAAACCGACTAATACCCCCAAACCCACGAATACCCCCAGGCCGACCAATACCCCCAGGTTCACGTTTACGCCAACAGCGACGCCCACGAATACCAGCACTGCGACCCCTACGGATACTCCCACGGCTACCCCGACGGAAACCGCAACGCCAACGGCTACGGCACATAACCTGCTTGCCTACTGGACATTCGATGAAGGCACCGGCACGACGGCGGCCGACGAGTCGGGCAATGGTCATACCCTGCAATTAACACCGTGGGGAAATTGGACGAGCAGCAGCGCGCCGACCGGCTTCGACAACCCGAATGCCCTCGACATTAGGTATGCATGTTCGTCAGATTTGGGCTGCAAAGATTATCATTCGGTGGACACGATTAACCTGGCAAACCAATCCTTCACGGTAGCCATGTGGTTCCGGCGCTTGATCGATCGTAACGATACCGCCTTTTTCTTCAGCCTTGGGTCATCGCCTAGCGCGTATCAAACCTTCCAGATGGGCTTTCGCTCTTCGACCATCTTCACGTGCGGTTTCTGGGCAGACGATCTCGACGTATCCGGATCCTTCACAAACACGGACTGGCATCATTATGCCTGCAGCTACGACGCCGCCACTAATACCCGTAAGGCCTACGTGGATGGTCTGCTCGTCGGCAGTGACCATCCAGCTGCCAGCTTTCAAGGTTCAGGCCCTGTGAAACTGGGGACTGAATTAAGCTTTCTTTCTGCGGACGATGTACGCCTCTACGGAAATGCCCTCAGCGATGCGCAGATTTCCGCCCTGGTACCAAGAAGTGCGCCCTGTGAGATCAATGCGGACGTATCGCCGCTCAGCGGTCTGAAAATTCCACAGTTGCTCCAGCTAGCAGCCGCAGACACCAATCAATGCAGCGTTCCTGTAGAGTATCACTGGGAGTGTCTAAGCGATACCAGTACCGAGTGTGCCGCTTTCCTGTCTGAAGCTAACACCGGACCCCATGGGATGGCCACTCCAGTATTGAATCTCCAGGAGTTCGATATCATCAACATCTGGGTCACCATCTGCGAGGTTGGTAATTCCTCCAACTGTTCCTCTCTGCTGAGAATATACGAAGGGGCAGCCGTGAACTAAACGGATGGCCAGGTGGAGCGATAACGCCGCGCACAAGGCAATTTTCAAGTTCAAATAGGCACAGGTGCAACCATAGAGAACCTGGTATCGGAAGAGACTTGTCGTGAGACAAGTCTCTTTACATGCATGATCGACCCATGAGAAATAACAGGCAAGAGGGTATCCTCCCCCTAGGACCACCGCCACTGCTCAAGCGAGTCCTACTATAGCGTTTATCAAATACTATGGCGAGAGTATTATTTCTGAGGCAAAAAATGGAACGTGTCCATTGTCATCGTGTATAAATTCTCCAATGAGGTAGGTTCTGCCGCGCTTGGACGCTATTGGGTCAGGAATTTTCTGACAAGAAAGTACAGCATCAAACCAGTCGGGAAGAGCGCAAGGACGCCGAATACGCCAACGAAGAGAATAAGATCGCCAAATGCGGACATCCCCGACGAGGCTTGTAATACCGCCGGGTCCATAAACAAATCGTTGATATACACAGCACCGTAAGCAACGAGACATGCCGCTATATATCCGCCAATCACAAGTCCCAATTTTGCCAACCGGCTCATCTTTGACATGACAACTCTGCTGGAAGCGCCTTATCCAAGTTTCTTCCAAAAGGAATGCTTTCCCTTCTCCCTGCAATCGTCGTTTTCATACCCGAAAAATGGTTCCTTCGGCGTTAATGATTAAAGAATACTATAAAGCTCGGAAGGCACTCTGGAGCCTGCGAGATCAATTGACGAAAAGGAGAAATGAAAATGTTACAAAAGGCGATCATTAAACTAGATATCTGCACTGTATGGGAAAGGATGATCCCAACGAGGGTTCAGAGCCTTACCTGTAGCCGGTCTTAATCCGTATCGATGATGTCATTGTACTGACGGAGAGCGTGATCAAGTTAGCGGCTCCCTCGTCTGCGGTCGCCATAATTTTCCGGCAGGCAGTCCTGTTCACTACGCCCTGTTAAGGGGAACGGAAGCAACACCTGCCTTCTCACTCGCTACGCTCACTGGCACAAGTGTCGGGCATGCTGCGCAGTGGCGGACGGTGCCAGGGTCTTCTCTTGAAAGAGGGATTGCTTCGACGGGCGAGCACGCAACGCCTTGACCTTCGCTCTCATGGTTCACCTGTAGCTAAGAAATCTTTCGCTGAAATTATTTCTGGTTCTTGTGCTTTGATAAGCCGCAACTCTTGGCGTTTTTTCATAGCAGGGTCGATAATCAGTGGCTTCAATACTTTCATAAGAGTTTCCATTGAATCATAAGTTACTGTCTTTAATACCCAGTTGTACTTTTTCTGTAAATCAACCATCATCGCGAATGGACGTTCTCCTTCTTGAATAATGGGTACAAAAGGAATTTGGTAATCTGGAACCGTCGCCTGCAATTCAAGCGGAGAAGATTTTGGATTAGTAGCATCCGCAATCACAAAATAGGATAGTCCTGCCAGTGTTTTGATTGTTTCGGTGAAGTCTTTATCAGTGGGTCGATCAAAATCAAAGACAATCGGTAGAAGATTATATTCGCGCAATTTATTTTTCAATGAATCTAGAATTTTCTTGCGCTCCGGGATTGCAAAGCGACCCAGAATCAAAACGGCTTTTGACGTAAGAATATTTATTGCATCACGAATTTCTTCATTATTCAAAATCAAATAAACAAATTGGGCAACTTTAACGTTGTCAACCGTAATTGCTGGAACACCATCAGGCGTAATAACCAAATCATTCTGTTCCTCAAATTCGCCTTCCAAATCCCATACGTTTGTTTGGTAGACAAAGCTCCCGGATAATTTTGCTTTATCCACTAGTGTTCTCACTAATATAGCTTCTTTGAGATTGGCCCTGGTAAGATCCGCGCGTCTCAAATCAGACTTCCTGAGATTAGCTCCTCTAAAATTAGTTTCTGTACAACAAGCATCAGCCAGATTAGCTACAGTAAGGTCAGCTCTTTTAAGATTAGCCTTGCTGAGATTGGCTCCTTTAAGCTTAGCAAAATTGAGATTAGCTTCGTCAAGTCTTGCATTAGCCAGATTAGCGTTACGGAGATCTGCCCGAATTAAATCAATTGGAGTATGCGGAAATTTTTTTCGCCACTTATTCCAAGCCGGAATACCCTGCTTCAAAATTGCTAATTGTTCTTCATTCGCCATCACAACTCTCCCTTAAACGTCTTATCCAGCACGGACAAACCCAACCCCTCCAACCTCCCCTAAAGGGGAGGCTCTTTGCACTAGTCATCATAATTGACCAAAGTCAATTGACACAGAAAACTCCC
>DATFQC010000096.1:0-2951 GCA_035264425.1 Anaerolineales bacterium | reverse complement strand
ACAATTAAAGTCAGGTTGCGCGTAGGAGCAGGCGAAGCGCTCAATAACGCATCCAGTCTGCGCATGGCAAGACCCGCTGCAAAGTGTTCCTGCTGCACGCTGGCACGATTTTCATACCATAAATTCCCAATTTCAGACATTCCTCTTTGCAAAATCTGCGTGCAGACCCCTTCGACGGGAAATATGGAAAATGCTTGGTTCAGCGTTTGTTCGGCAGATGATTCACTAAAGTTTAAGCAGGCCGCAATCCAGCTTGCACGGAGCGAGTCGAGGGTCGTATTGGATGTGTATTGAGCAGGGATCGTTGAAGCGGATATGATTGTCCCCTGTGCAGAGTCAGTCAGGGGATCCTTGCCAGAAGCGAGTTGTCCATTCCACATGTCCACTGCGCGGGAAATGGAAAGCCCTTCTGTCTGGCGTTTCATCAGCCATTTGATCGTTTCGATATCCCGTTGGGAATATAGCCGATGACCACCCGCGCTGCGCTGCGGCACAGGAAGGCCATAGCGGCGCTCCCAGGCACGTAATGTATCGGCGGTGAGACCAGTTTCCTTGAGGACGACTTTGAGGTTGAATGCGGGCGTTGTACTGACCATAAGTTCCCTTTTAGGCTCGTGCTTCGGCGAGCGCATTGACCATGTTTTGTACAGATATTGTACCTGTTTCTTTTAAGATGCGCTCTGTGGTCAAACGAGCCGATAGCAACACGATTGGCAAGCCCGTGCCGGGATGTGTAGACGCTCCCGCAAAATAGAGGTTCTTGTACTGCTTGTGACGATTCTGTGGGCGAAGATAACCCACCTGCCGGAAGTTATGACTGAGCCCAAACGCGGCACCCTTTTCAAGGTTAAAGCGTTCCTTCCAGACGCTGGGTTGGTACACAATCTCGAATTTGATATGCTCCTTGAGATCCTCTGCGCCCATTTCTTTGGCAAGACGTGTCAGCACCGTTTCACGCGCTCGATCCACGAGGGCTTCCCAATCCTGTTCGGAACGTGCGTCTAAATGTCCGACGGGAACCAAAACATACAACGTTTCCTGCCCTGTGGGCGCGGCAGCTTTATCAGTCCGTGCTGGCGCATGGACATAAAATGAGGGCACTTCAGGCAAGGTGTGATCGTTGAAGATTTGATCGAAAGAGGCTTTGTAATCACCGCCTAGAAAAACATTGTGATGTCCGATCTGCGGATATTCCTTGTCCACACCCCAGTAGAACATGATTGTGGAACAGGTATAGAGTTTTTTATCTAACTTCTTTGCTTCTTTATTCCTGGGGAGCAATTCCTTATAGATATAAGGAAGATCAGCATTGCCAACGAATATGTCTGCTGTGAATTCACGACCATCTTGTAGTTCCACACCTTCAACTTTTGAATCTTTTACGTTTAGCTTCTGCACGGGCGCATTATAGATAAACGTCACGCCCAATTTCTCCACGATGTTTACAAGTGCTTGAATCCCTGCATACATGCCTCCCACGGGATACCAGACACCTTCCGCAAGTTCTGTATATTGAAGAAGGGAATACGTGGCTGGCGCATCGTAGGGGCTTAATCCCAGATACATGTTCTGGAAAGTGAACGCAGCTTTGAGTCGCTCATCTTTGAAGAAACGGTTCGTATTTGCATAATGTTTTTTGAGCGCCTTGAGTTGGAACAGGAGGGGCAGGTTTCCCAGGGAAAAATATTCGAAGATGTTGTAGAAATTTCTTCCCACAAATTTTTCCACCGACATTTTGTAATGCTTGTTTCCCTCAGCAATGTAATTCAGGAAACCCGTAAAAGCGGTTTTCTCTACATTTTCGAGTTGGGTTTGCATCTTGCCGATATTGGAGGTTAACTCCAGTTGCAAACCATCATCGAAGTGGACTTTGTAAGTGGGATCGATGCGCTTGAGCTCAAGATGATCGCTCATCTTTTCGCCTAACGAGGCAAACGTCTCCTCCCAGATCTCGGGCATCAGGAAGAGCGTGGGTCCTATATCGAAACGGTGGCCGTCGCGAAGGATCTGATTACAGCGTCCACCGGGGGTAGCCTCTTTTTCCAGCACAGTTACGTCGTATCCATTTTTGGCGAGTCGGCCAGCGGTGGCGATCCCGCCGATTCCAGCGCCGATCACGAGCGCAGTTGGTTTTCGCATGATTTCTCCTAATCTTTGTCTAAAGCAAGATCATTATACCAGTTGTCTACTATTTGTCAATATATTTTTCAAACAACCTTGACAATGTAGACAAAACATGTACAATATGCCTAAGACAAAATCTGGAGGTTCCGATGCAAGTACAAGCTAATTGGGAAAATCAACTTCTCGCTCTCGCGGGTAACGTCCCGCATCCCCGCACGAGACCGTTCTTTTCATATTGGGCCGGAGATGCATCACTTCGCAAAGCCTATAAACAGGCAGAGAAAATCACCGCCCAGCATAGTAAATCTTTTTATTTTGCCTCTGGACTGCTCCCCGAAGAAAAACGATCGGCTGTCCGGGCCTTGTATGCCTTCTGCCGGACTGTGGATGACATTGTGGATGAATCTTCGGACCTTGAACGTGACGCCCGCCTGGATTACTGGCGTGGGATGATGGAAACTGCCTCTTTCGCAGATCACGACCTGGTCGCGGCCGCATGGGCGGATACCCTGATCCGCTACCACATCCCACGCCACTACGCCCTGCAATTGATCGATGGTGTCGCCCGTGACCTTTCCCAGGTGCGCTACCAAACGTTCGATGAACTGGCTACCTATTGCTATGGGGTTGCTTCCACTGTTGGACTGATGAGCATGTTTATTGTGGGTTTCACGGATAACAGGGCAATTCCCTACGCGATCAAACTCGGTGTCGCACTGCAGATGACCAACATCCTGCGCGATGTAGGGGAGGACTATCGTAATGGACGTCTTTACCTGCCACGCGCAGAACTTGCCTTCTACGGCATTCAGGAATCAGATATTGCC
>DATFQC010000095.1:0-4836 GCA_035264425.1 Anaerolineales bacterium | reverse complement strand
TGCTCGTCTACGCCTGGTGGATCATGGTGGTGCTCTACTAACTTCTGAATGTAAGTTGCGGAGTTGAGTCTGTAATCATAATTTTTATGATACCACGAAATAAATTGGACAAGGGGAAATCTAAGATCTTGTCAAATGTCCACAAAGTCTGTAAAACCCCTACATCCTATTTGTTGTCGTAATCTGAGCAGAGATGACCGTAAACTCACTGATAAACTGGCTTGCAAAGCGTTTCTCATTCGATTATCCTTGACCTGTTATCAATGTGGGAGTGGTTAGGTCCCGGTGGGCTTCCTGGTCTTCAAAACCTGTGGCGGGTCGCGTTGCGGGCCGCGGTGGGTTCGACTCCCATCCACTCTCGCCTAATCTGGGACGATGGACCTTAGGCCATCGTCTATTGTCCATCTTAGGAGTCTTATGCCTGTTCCCGAACTTGATTTTCTTACAAATTTTGTCTCCCGAATCTTTCGCGTGGAAGATGTCACTGCGGGTGAGCCCAAGGAATGGATCGCACGATATCGTGGTCACTTGTTAAGTGAAGACACTGTTGCCGCTTATGATCAATTAGCCGAGGCTTTGCGCCCTTACAATATCACGCCGCTCTTTAGAAAAGAACGAGGCGATGACCAGGTTATCTTTCTTGTGCCGAGTCTTTCCATTCCCAAACTTGGCTCCCGCATTTATATAAACATTATTCTCTTCGTTCTGACCGTATTGAGCGTCATGCTGATGGGTGTGAATATTCCGCCCGAGGCGGTTTCCGCGGGCGGCACCGCCTCTATCTCTTACCTGTTTCTGCACATCTTATCGGGCTGGCCCTTTGCTTTGAGTATGATGGGCATTTTGTTCGCGCACGAAATGGGACATTACATTATGTGTCGTTACTACAAAGTGCCTGCAACATTGCCTTACTTTTTGCCTGCGCCATTGTTGAGTCCCCTGGGAACATTTGGGGCATTCATTATGATGCGCGGTATCCCAAAGAATAAGCGCGTGCTGTTTGATGTGGGTGTGGCCGGTCCCATTGCAGGATTGGTCATTGCGATTCCTGTGCTGTTTATCGGTTTATCTCTTTCACATCTCGGCCCGATCGGTCATGCTGCGCAGGGCGCTTCCGGGTTTCTGGAAGGAAATTCATTATTCTATTTGTTTTCGAAATATGTGATATTTGGCAAATTGCTGCCTGAACCTGTTAGCATGAATGGAATGTCTCCTTTCATCTATTGGATACAATATTTCTTGACCTCTCATCCCATTCCGTTCAATGGAACGGATGTCATGCTTCATAATGTTGCGTTGGCTGGCTGGGCAGGGTTACTAGTCACCGCGCTTAACCTTGTGCCCGTCGGTACACTGGATGGCGGACATGTTGTCTACGGTTTGTTTGGCGAAAAGGCGCGCAGGATCTTTCCGGTAGCCATCGGAGCGCTGATTGTCCTCAGCTTTCTTCCTGTGTTATTTACGCTCTCGTTTGGCGCCTTCAACTTTAGCTGGTTGTTGTGGATATTTATTTTGTTCTGGCTGGGCAATGTCCGCACGCAGCCTTTGGACGACATCACCCCACTAGATGGAAAGCGCCGTGCGATTGGTTTCTGCATGCTATTGGTCTTTGTGTTGCTGTTCACTCCCATCCCCATGGTAACCTACTAATGCTTTTCTTCCGCAAAGTCTGCATCGCATTCTTTTCACTCACCCTCCTTTTTTCTGCATGTACATCTTCTATTCCTTCTGAAACGAGTACACGTACCCCACCTCCGAACGCGACGCCTGCCGCAAACGCAGAGGTGAGTACGCCCGTTCCTGCAGTGAGCAGCCTGCAGGTCGAGAAAGAGGCGCTGCGCGGTGTCCAGGTGAAGCTCTGGCATCCATGGTTTGGTGCAGAAGCGAGTCTAATTAATTCACAAATCGCTAAATTCAATACAGAGAACGAGTGGGGCATTGTCGTTAGCGCGGAGAGCAAAGGAAATTACAGCGAGTTATTTACACAAACAGAAGGCGCGCTCAAGGATGCGACCTATCCACAAATTGTGATCGGCTTCCCTGAGCACGCGCTCGAATGGCAGGAGCATGTCCTGGACTTGACACCGTATGTGAGCGATCCGGTCTATGGTTTCAATCCCTCCGAAGTTTCGGATTTTCCAACCGTGGTCTGGGATCAGGACGAGGTGGATGGTAAGCGCTTTGGTATGCCTGCTCAGCGGACAGCTCAATTCATTCTCTACAATCAAAGCTGGGCGCGTGAGCTTGGGTTTAATGCTCCACCTGCGACTTCCTCTGAGTTTGAACAACAGGCTTGCGCCGCGCATAAAGCATTGGGTTCAGATGAAGATCCGAATAACAACGCGCTGGGGGGCTGGCTGATCGATACGAATGCCATCACACCACTTTCCTGGCTAATGGCTTTTGGCGGAGGAGTGCAGGAGGAAAAAGGCTATCGATTTCTTACGCCAGCAAATATCGCTGCCTTCCGCTACTTGAAAGTCTTACAACAAAAAAACTGTGCCTGGGTACCTTCAGCCGATCTTTCGGTCTCCGAACGTTTTGCTTCCCGTCAGGCTCTCTTTGCAACAGCCAGCCTGGAAGATTTTCCTGACCAGGCCCGCGCCTTTACCTCTGCGAACAACCGGGATGAATGGACAGTGTTGAAATTCCCAGGCGATGAACACGATGCACTGGTTGTTTATGGTTCATCGTTCATTGTGTTTCAATCGGACGATGCAACACAACTCGCCTCATGGCTTTTCATCCGCTGGATCCTTTCTGCGGAGAATCAAGCGCGCTGGGTGCAAAGCACCGGCCTTTTCCCGCTGCGAGACTCAACGATCAATTTGCTCTCCGATTATTCAGCGAGTCATCCACAGTGGGCTGAAGCGGTGAAGCTCCTCCCCCAAGGTAAGAACACTCCGCAACTAGCCTCATGGCGATTGGTGAAGGTCATGCTGGAAGACGGTTTTCGTGATATGTTTGACACGATCCGTCACCCTGATCTCACCGATGGACAAATCCCATTGATCTTGAGGCAAATGGAGGACACCGCAGTAGATTTGAACAATTGATTTTAAGTTTTGTAATCAGGGGTGCGAGGATTGGTTGAAAAACAGAATTTTGGAGGAAAAAATGGAATACACTCAACTTGGCCGCACAGGCCTGAAAGTATCGCGTTTATGTCTGGGCACGATGAATTTCGGCCCAAAGACAACTGAGGAAGATTCATTCGCCATCATGGACAAGGCCCATGAACTTGGCATCAATTTCTTTGATACCGCCAATACCTATGGGTGGAAACAAGGGGAGGGCTGGACGGAGCAGATCATCGGTCGCTGGTTTGCACAGGGTGGAGGGCGTCGCGAGAAAACGGTCCTTGCAACGAAGGTCTATGGTCGGATGAGCGATTGGCCGAACAATTCTCGGCTCTCTGCTTTGAATATCCGCCAGGCAGTGGAGGGTTCTCTCAGGCGTTTACAAACAGACCACATTGATCTTTACCAGATGCATCATATCGACCGCAATACACCCTGGGAAGAGATCTGGCAGGCGATGGAAACTCTTGTTCAACAAGGCAAGGTTCTGTATGTTGGCTCATCCAACTTTGCAGGCTGGCATATTGCCAAAGCCAATGAGATTGCCACGTCTCGTCACTTTTTAGGGTTGGTCAGTGAACAATGCCTGTATAACCTGAAAGTTCGTACTGCCGAGATGGACGTGATCCCTGCCTGCCGTGATTATGGCTTGGGAGTGATTCCCTGGAGTCCGCTGGCGAGCGGGTTGCTGGCTGGCTCGCGCGGCAAGGAGGAGTCCGGAAGGCGCGGCGAGGAAGGCGTTTCGAAGGAGATGGAAAAATACGCCAATCAGTTGAACCAGTACGAAGAGTTCTGCCAGCAAATGGGAGATATCCCTGCCAATGTAGCTCTTGCCTGGCTGCTGGCAAATCCCGTAGTGACCGCGCCAATCGTTGGTCCGCGCAAAATGGAGCAGCTGACGGAAAGCCTGCGTGCGGTTGAGATCAAATTTAGTAAGGAACAAATGGAAAAACTGGACGAGATCTGGCCCGGCCCCGGTGGGGAATCGCCTGAGGCTTTTGCATGGTGATCTGCGTAGATAATATAGAACTTTAGAGGAAAGGTAGACCGAATGCCGGAATCACAATATCGAGCAAGACAAGTTGGCGCAAAAACACAGGAAGTCATTAATTATGACCAGGATGAGGGCTTGCCCGGCAAGCCGTTGCATATTCTTATTCCGGGTGGATTGGTAGCGCTGGCGGCTCTGGCAGTCATTGTCGTGGTTGGTTACAAGACCTGGTTCAAAGGTGAGCTCGATCAAAGTACCGGGCTGGTTTTAATCGGGTTGCTGGCACCATTCTATATAGGCGGCGTATTTCTGTTCAGCTATGGATACGAGTTGTATAACATTCCGCGAGCGCTACGCCTCACCGCCATCATTGTTTTTCTGACGTTCGCTGCCGTAGTGATCGTGGCAGTACTGTTCTTTGTACTTGGATCCGGAAAGGGACTTCCCGAGTCTTCTTCGAAAAAGAAGTCCTCCGGCAAACCGCAGGCGCAGACAAGATCTTCTTCCTCGGGTGGTTCCGGGATCCCGAATCTTGGTCCGCTGGTTGTCCTCGGGGGACCGGGTCGGACTCGTGAAGTGACACGTGAAGTGGTCAAGGAAGTGGAAGTGCCGGTCGCGCCCAGATCCATTGATTGTCCATATTGTGGCCGTTCGTATGTGCCGGCGGATCAGAATTATGCCTGTCCTGCCTGTGGTGCGGCGACACCGCCTGAGCTGATCGAACAATCACAGGCGCCGAAAGACCGCTCAGACAATTAAAGCAGT
>DATFQC010000094.1:0-4280 GCA_035264425.1 Anaerolineales bacterium | reverse complement strand
GCCCAATTAAATAAAGGTAGATAAATTTGTAAACTAATCCATGCAATCAGGATCCCAAATAACGCACCCGCGACAATATCCGACAGATAATGTACGCCCATGGCAACTCGGGCCAGTGCGACCAGCGGTGCCCAGATCCATAGGACCATGGCCAGCCCGGAGGGACCCAGACCGGTTGCAATCGTTGCGATCAGGAAGGCACGGGCGGCGTGACCGGAGGGGAACGAGTGCGGATCGGCAAAGCGATAAACGTGTCCCCATTCCCCCTCCGGTCGTTTTCTCTTTATGGAAAATTTGATGATCAATACCATCGCCGCCAGCAAACTGATACTGGCAAACTGAACGACAGCCCATTCTTTCCAAAACGAATTACCGCTGATCCAAAGGGCAAACAACCCGATAGCCCAGAACCATGAATCACCGGAATGGGCAAAAAATACGGCAATAGCGCGCAATGCGCCTGGCTTTTCGGCCACGCGCATTTGACTGGAGAGGCGAGCATCGAGATCGAGGATGGAGTTCAACTCTATTTTTCCACCTTGAGCTTCGCTTTTGCTTCCAGTGCTATATCTTTTTTCTTCGGACGGCTCGTACTCTTTTTGACGGCCCTGGCAGGAGGCTTTGAAGTAGCAGTCTTTTTCACTGTCCTTTTTACAACGCGCTTTGGTTTGACTTCTGATTGTGCCTGCTGTTTCTCCAGGTCTTCACGCAATAATTCGAGCTGGCTGGGCTTGTCGATATCCATGCAGGGTTCCGCATAGGGCCAGACGATGGCGCGACCTTTGATACCGATCCGTTCAGAAACACGATTCACAGCATCTTCCAGGGTCAATTGCCGTGTGAAAAGTGCAAAGAGCGTGCCAAAACCAATAACGCTGGCCTGCTTGAGTGGACTCTTACGCGAACCGATCAATGACTCCCACATGTCCAGATGTTCTGTCGTCATACGCACATGAGTAAGGTTCATGTCCGCGCCACAGACATCCATATCCTTTAGATGGGTATAGGTGCGTTTCGAGCCAGGGAACCGAGCTTCCATCACGTCTTTGGGGCAAACGCCATAATAAAGGTCATCCTTCGTTTCCATGCAGGTGTCAATCAGCCAATCCACCATTTCAGATTTAAGCGTTGGAATATCAGAGGAGACAATCAGCACATATTTGCTTCTCTTATTAAGTTCAAGGACCTTATCTACCCCTGCGACAATATTGGCAAGCATCCGTCCCTTATTGGAAACATAATAGATGGGCTTTTTGCAAGTGACGCCACTCTTGGGTGATAAACCAATAATGATCACGTTATCCACTTTTTTCGCATTGCCAAGAGCATCCAATACCCATTGGATCATGGGCTTGCCAGCCACATCGATAAGCGCTTTGGAATCACCATGAGAATAGTTATAAAGCGGATCTTCAGGCCGCGGGATTCCGCCGGCGGTTACGATTGCATCCATAGATTCTCCTTATTATGTCATCGCGAAGCGGCGATCTCCCGCTGAAGCAATCTCCCCTATCCAAAGAATTGCTTCGTCAGGCTGAAGCCCTCCTCGCAATTCTTTATTAATTCAATTCCTGCAGTTGTGGTTCAAAGCCAAGTTTATCAAGCATGTCGCTCAACTCAGGCCAGGTGAGTGGGCGTTTCTTGCCAGAGATAGCCACCAAGGCGGCCTCCATCATATTCGTACCGAAGGAGCGTCCATCCAGAACAGGGGTCGTGGTAATCAAATACTTCACGCCGGCTTTGCAAAACGCATCCACGTCTTCGGGCGTGGTGGTATTGGTCACGATCACCTTGCCTGGCAGGGTATCGGGCATAAAGCGCTTGATGTAGTGGCAATCCCCTGCAATGACCGTTGCCCACTCATAATATTTTCCCCATTTCGGTGTACGCTTTTCCTGCTTCTCGCCAATCGGATAGATCCATTCGAAGGGTAGCCGCCCCGCTACCGGCATGAGCAGAGCCGCTAAAAGTTTTAAATTACTAAGCTTATGAATTGCCAGGGGAACATCCAGGCCAAACATCAGATCGCCGAAAATTGTTTCATAGCCAGCCTCAGCAAAGGATCTGGAAAGTCCCCAGCGATCCACGCCCACGGTCACAAGGACTTTGCGTCCACGGGCATTGATGTAATCACCGATCTTCTCATCCAAAAACGCGGGAGCTTTATTTTCCAACGTATTCTTTAAGCCACCGCCATCCACAAGAGGAGTTTTTGCAACGAAGCGCACCATTGGTTTCACCGAATAAAATGGATACCATTTCCCATCGACCAGCGCACCGAGATCCGCGCCGCCCACTCCGAAAGCATCCACTTTGCCGTCGAGCTCCTTATATTTCAATGCGGCGGCTTCCATATCGCCATCTGTACCGATTCGTTCAATGCTGACTTTCTCGCCAAGCAGAACCGCTTCCACGGCTTTATTGCGCTTGGAGGAACCAATGCTGATGCTGACCGCTCGTTTCATGTATTTATCTCCTCACTAGGATAGCGTCCCGAAGAGCACTGGGGCTATAGTATTATATAACGGAATCAGGTTGCGCTGCACTGGAGGTAGGAAGCGTAAAGAAGAATGTGGATCCTGTTCCCACTTGACTCTGGACCCAGATCCTGCCGCCGTTCACTTCGATGATCCGCTTCACGAGGGCCAGCCCAATACCGGTGCCGTTTGTCTTGGGATCCAATTTATTGAACAGGCCAAATACCCGTTCAAAATGTTCAGAGGCAATGCCCATGCCATTATCCCGAACATAGAAAATGGGTTTGCCGTCCTCGTCGCCGTCCCGACCGATCTTTATATAAGGTTCTTTTTGATCACCCATAAACTTGGCAGCATTATCGAGCAGGTTTTGCAACACTTCCGTTAAACGCGGACGATCACCATAGACCTCCGGCAGATCTGGATCAATATGCACTGCGATCCCACGCTCCATGATTTGTCCCTGAACTAATTCCGAGGCTTCCCTCGCCAGTTCTACAAATGGAAAATAAGTTGACTCATTCTTGAGACGTCCCACGCGCGAGAGTTCAAGCAATTCATTCAACAACCGCTGCATTTTATCGGTTGCATCCGTGATCCGTTGCATATCACTTTTGAGGCGCACCTGGTTACCGGCAGCCGCATCCTGCTCGAGGTAACCCAGAAACCCTCGGATGGTAAACAGGGGCGATTTGAGATCATGAGACACCGTATACGTGAAGCGTTCCAGCTCAGCGTTCTTATTCTCCAGTTCGAGGATAAGTTTCTTTCGCAGCGAAAGTTCGGCCTGCAAATCTGAAAAGAGGCGGGCGTTTTCAAGGGCGATCGCCACCTGATTGGCATACGTCACGGCCAGTTGAGCATCTCGTTCAGAGAATTGGCCTACCTGATATCCATCCAGGGCAATGATCCCAAGCATCTGACCCTTGACTCTTAACGGGACAGCCATCCAGGCATGGATACGCTGGTGCGGGGATTCCTTAAAAGCCGGAATAGGAATTTGAATATCCTCATAGAGCACATAAGGAGCATTTTCCCGGATCACCGGATAGGCAGGTTCGTTTTCATTTAACTCAAAGCTGTTATCCGCCGCATTCGAACTTAATGCAAAGCCGCGCATGCTGACGATTTCAAGCATGCTTCCCTGGATGAGTTGCACCGAGGCGCTGTCGAAGGGAACCACTCTCTCCAGTTGTTCAAGGATGCGATCAATCGCTTCCGATTTTTCAAGGGTCGCGGCCACGATGGCAACACTTTCCCGCAGGGTTTTTGACTCAGCGTTCTTTATTTCCAGTTCAGCGATCAACTTGCGGCGTTCCTCCAGCTCATTCTGCAACTCTGAGAATAAGCGGGCATTATCCAGGGCAATCGCCAGCTGATTGCCAAATGTCACTGCCAGTTCTGCATGATGTTTTGTAAATTGATCCTGGTGTCTGCCATCCAGAGCAATCAGGCCGATGATATTCCCGCGGGTTTTGAGGGGAATCGCAAGCCAGGACTGGACATAGTCATGAGGCGCCTGAAAGTCTTTTAACTCTGCCTGTACATGATTACTCAATACATAGGGCAAGGTGCCCATGATGAGCGGGTAGGCTGAATTGTTTTCATTGACCACCAGGACTGTGCCGGGAATTTCAATCTCAGGAGGCAGGTCGATTCCTGTAATAATGTATTGCTGATTGCCTTCTACTCTCCAGACCGAGGCGGTATCATACGGGATCACACGACGAATCTCAACCAGTATCCGTTCAATGATGTCGATGAATTCAAATGTCCCAACGATATTTGCCAGGCTGCGCCGCA
>DATFQC010000093.1:0-7631 GCA_035264425.1 Anaerolineales bacterium | reverse complement strand
AATGGCATCGCGGACTTGTTCTTCGCTCGGGTTGGGAGTCTTATCGAGTAAAGCTTTTGCCGCCAGGATCTGCGCCGGCGTGCAATATCCGCACTGGATCGCGCCGGATTCAACGAAAGCCTTTTGCAGAGGATGTAATCCTTCCGTCTTTCGCCAACCCTGGTCTGGATGTTCACCAAGCCCTTCAATCGTGACGATATTATGCCCTTCGGCTTGTGCGGCCAGCATGGATCCCCCATTGACTGGTTTGCCATCCATTAAAATCGTGTCTGATCCAGAAAGTCCCTGTTCATCACCGAATTTAATCCCGTAGAAACCAAGTCCACGCAGTGCCGCTAGCAAGGTTGTAGATGGAGCCGTATCAATTGTGTGTTCAGTGCCATTAATCTTGAGTGTGATGTTCATATGTATTCCTTCTGCCTTTCCTCATAGGGAGAGGAGATTACAAAACCTTTGTTACTTCTAAACCAACATTTGCCGACTCAATGGCATTTTGTGAACCCAGCACGGCGACCGCATTGGATTGTGCGACCTTCTCAAGCACTTCGCCAAACGCAATAAAATCTTCGCCATTGGTAGAAAGCACTTCCTCGCGCGTTTTCTGTCTCAGTTCATCGGTGCGATGGGTTAGATAACGTAACATAGAAGTATAACCCTTGGCATCCGGAAGTTGATAAGCATCCAGGTCGCCGATCGCGGCGATGATCGCTTTGGTCAGTTCGTTGTCACTAAGACGCGAGGCATCGAGGCCTTTTAGGAAGGCCGCGGCCTTGTCATAGTTGTCAATCGTCGCGGCCACATTTGGATCACGGTAGGACAAGAACGTGAACACACCAGAAGAGTCATCGAATACCGAGAACGCGCCGTAGGCCCCGCCCTGCACACGCACTTTTTCCCACAAATAGGCCAGGCGCAGATAACCGGTTACAACTTCTACCGAGCCATCATATTCGTAACCGAGATCATACAAGTTCGCACCTTTGCCAACATAATTAACCTGGGCAGGGATCGTCAAGCCTTCCTTCTTTTGCGTGGGTTGGACACCGAAAGGAGCAAGGTTTACTACCTTGATTGGCAACGTGGACAGGAACGCATCCAGTTGCGGTTTGAATATATCCCAATTCGCCGCATCTATGGTCACGTTACACAACAATGCATTTCGATTGATTAACGCCTCGCGCATGGCTTCGAGTTTCTTCAAAACAGACTTCCACTTTTTGTCAATTTCGGTTACCAATTCACGGAGCGCGAACAGATAGCCAATTCCATTCATCTGATCTTTTGCCCAACCTGACTCACCAAACTGCGCCCGCAACCGTTGATTGACGTAGATATGTCCACTGGGCACCAATGCAGATTCAAGTCCGGCCTTTTCCTCCAGGACGATCTGTTTGAGTCTTTCCTTGTTATCCAGATTTGCGCTGAGCAGGATATCCTTGAGGATATTCAATAACTCAGTGGATTGTGCAACAGTGGCTTTGCCGCGTAGGAAAAGTTTTGCTATGCTCTCTCTCGACCCGAGAGTGGTCGCGGTGACGGCTGTGCTTGAGATTCCGCCTGTGCTCTTTCCGATCCGCTGTGATAGCTTAACATAGTCCTCTTTATCAGTCCCCGTTTCAAGCAGGGCACGGGCAAAAATCTCAGTGAGAGGCAACAAATCTTTGGGCAGGGCGTGCAGGTCAAAGCCCAGATCCAGATAGACAATCCCGTTGGTGAAGAGGTCATGATAAAGGACTTTCGTATCCTGAAGGGAAAGGACATCAATCGGGACGGATTTATTTTCTTTTTCCAGGTCCTGGAGCTTCAACACCGGTAATTTCTCGAGGACATCCGGTGAATCGGGAGTTTCCTGCCTGAGTTTGAGTTTCTTCGTGTTCTCAACCAGGTTTGCAATTTGGCCCTCACTCAACGACTCACGGATCTTTGCCAGTCTGGCCTTCTCATCTTCATCGAGACGGCGACCCAACTCAGGGTCCGGTTTGAGGCGCAGGATTGTACGATGGGCATTATCCAGAAAATGAGTCTGGATCAATTTTTCAAAATAATGTGGATCTGCAGCCAGCTTGCTTTTAATCTCATAAAGCGGAGCTTCGAATGCCAACAGTTTGAACGGATCTTCATCATGCATCCAGGTGGTCAGCAGGCGGCGCATCAATGCAATGCCGACTGGATATGCACCCGTGTTGTTCTCACGCAAATGGAATTCCACCGTGTTCATGGATGCGGCAACGGTATCCGGATCAATGCCGTCACGAACCAGGGTTTCCAGCGTATCAAAAATAAGTTTTTCGATTTTCTTCGCGTGGCGTTTGCGTGTACCTTTCAAGCCTGTTGAAAAAATGAGATGCCGCAATTCCGTCTCCAAGCCGATGCCTGCCAGGTCTTCGCCCAAACCTGAATCCAGCAAAGCCTTTCTCAATGGAGAGGCAGATGTGCCAATCAAAATGTGCCCAAGAATACGTAGACTGAAGTTGAGCACTGCGTCAGACGTATCGGGCAATTTCCAGTTAACCACAAGATAGTGCTTGTTTTCAATATCCTTATCTTCACCCGCATCGTAGGCAAATTCAACTTTTTTAGGTCGCTTAAAAGGTTTTGCGAGCCGCACTACAGATTTCACTTTTTTCTTTTTATAAGGTTTGAGGTAGCCTTCCATCAACTTGAGGCGCTTTTCGGGATCGTCATTTCCGTAGAAGAAGATGAACGAATTGGATGGATGATAATAGGTTTCCCAGAAGTTCTTAAAGTTTTGATAAGAAAGATCTGGGATATGACGCGGGTCACCACCGGCATCCACGCCGTACAGATGTTTCGGGAAAAGCGATTCAATCACGCGCGTTTCGAGGATCCCATCTGGGGAAGAATACGCGCCTTTCATCTCATTGAAAACCACTCCCTTGTAGGTGAGTGGTTCGCCGGGATCGTTGATCTCGTAATGCCAGCCTTCCTGCATTAGGGTTTGTTCACTGATAAGAGGGTGTAGAACGGCATCCATATACACATCGATCAGGTTGTAGAAATCCTGCACATTCTGGCTTGCTACTGGATAGCATGTTTTGTCCGGGAAAGTGAATGCATTGACAAAGGTTGCCAGTGAGCCTTTGAGCAGTTCCACGAAGGGTTCCTTGACGGGATATTTTTCTGAACCATTCAATACACTATGTTCAAGAATATGCGGCACGCCGGTTGAATCCTTGGGCGTGGTGCGGAAGTTGATGGAAAATACCTTATTTTCATCATCGTTGGTAATTGAGAGCAAACGAGCCCCTGTGCGCTTATGGATGAATAGCTTCGCGACAGAATTCAATTCAGGAATGTTTTGTTCCTTAACAAGATTAAATGCTTTAGACATAGTTCTCCTCTTGAAAATTGATGTTCTTGAAAGATCTGAGCTTAGACTTCTGACATTCGAATTTTTTCTCTCAACTCATCGATCACTAATTTCTTTCCGCCTTTATCCTTGTAATACCAGAGATCCCATCCATTGGCGGGGGCGCTACCCATGAGAGATTTTGCGACACCATGAATAGACCCGGTCATGTCTCCACATTTAATGTGCCCATTGGATAGGACTTTCGCTTTTGTGTCATTCTTGGCAAAATAAAGAATCTGCCCTGGCTGGAGCAGTCCGTTTTCGAGCAGCGCTCCAAATGGGACCCGCGCCGGTTTCCGTTTTTCGACGTGGATTGCCTCTTCATCAGCTCTTTGCACCGCCTCGATTCGTTTCTGGGCGACCCTGATATATTTTTTATCGCGCTCGATGCCGATCCAGTTGCGTCCCAGTTTCTTGGCGACCGCGCCGGTTGTGCCAGTCCCAAAAAACGGATCGAGCACTACATCGCCAACATTTGACGCTGCCATCATAACTCGATACAGCAATGCTTCAGGCTTTTGCGTGGAATGCACTTTTGATCCATTTGCTCGGATGCGTTCCTTGCCGGTGGCTAAATTGAGATTCCAATCTGACCGCATCTGCAAGTCATCATTCAAGGCTTTCATGGATTTGTGGTTGAAGGTATATTTGGCGCCTTTCTTCTTCTGAGCCCAAATCAATGTTTCGTGTGCATTGGTAAATCGCACCCCACGGAAATTTGGCATCGGATTGCTTTTTGTCCACACAATATCGTTCAAAATCCAGAATCCCAAATCCTGCAGAATAGAACCGACGCGGTAAATATTGTGATAGGTTCCGATGACCCAGATCGTTCCGGTCTCTTTCAATACACATTGACTTGCGGATAGCCACTCACTTGTAAACGAATCATATTCAGCAAAACCTTCAAATTTGTCCCAGCCATCATTGACTGCGTTCACTTTTGTCATGTTAGGACGATAAAGGTCATTACGCAGTTGTAAGTTGTAGGGGGGATCGGCAAATATTAAATCTACCGAGTTCTCCGGTAGAGACTTGAGTATCTCGATACTATTGCCATGGATGATTTGGTTGAGCGGTAATTGATCCACTAAGTAAATTATACTCTTATGGGAATAAGAATAATTTCCAAACGAGCTGATTTAATCTGCTGCCTAAGTGACCTTTACCTGTATATGATTCCATCTGCGCACGAAGTTCCTCAAAAGTTTTTCGTGCAACCTATCGGCTTCAATGCAACGGCGGGATGCCGTGTTTGAAGGAAAAGTAAAGGAATAAATCGCATGAAACAATGGATAGAAGGACAATAGGGTAGTAAGTAAAGTTTTGAGATTTTCTTTAGAAATTTTCTGATTGAAAACATTTAGGAGTGCAACTGACATTACATACATAATCTTGGAGAAAGTCTCACTATTAATTATAAGTACATAGGCACATTATCTCTCTGATGGAGTTAACTGTTCAACCATTTCAATGGTCCTCATTCGCAGTGATACAAATTATCACTCTTCCGAGGCTCGGTAACATCTTCAGTGTTTATCGGCTACAATTCGCCTTCGAATGTCGCTTTTACCTCAAAGGATTTTTATTATATGGCGTTGATCAGTTTACAGGATGTATCCATTGGATTCGGTGGACCACGCCTGCTGGAAGAAATAAATTTACAAATCGAGAGCGGGGAATGGGTGGGATTGTTGGGGCGGAACGGCACTGGGAAATCTACACTGTTGAAACTGATCAGTGCTGAAATTTTGCCGCACAGCGGAACGATTGCCAGACAACAAAATATTCGTGTGGCGTATTTGCCCCAGGAGGTACCGCAGGGCTTGAGGGGACGCGTACGAGAAATCGTAGAAAGCGGGTTGGAAACACCGGCGCCGGGGACATTGGACGATGAACATCAATGGCAGCGTCAGCATCAAGTGGAGAAGATCCTCTCCCGCATGGAATTGGACCCCGAGGCAAGATTTGAGGTGCTTTCCGCAGGGTTGAAGCGACGCGTCTATCTAGCGCGTGGACTGGCTCGCAACCCGGATCTTCTATTACTGGATGAGCCTACGAATCATCTGGATATCAATTCTATTGACTGGCTGGAGGATTTCCTCAAACGCTGGGGCGGCACACTGTTGTTTGTGACGCATGACCGTGTCTTTTTACAACGACTCGCCACTCGCATTGTGGAACTGGATCGCGGCAAACTGTTCGATTGGAATTGCGATTATGCCACTTTTGTAAAACGCAAGGAGGAGATGCTATCCGCGGAGCAGTCTCAAAACGCGGTCTTTGATAAAAAACTCGCGCAGGAGGAACAGTGGATCCGCAAAGGCATTGAAGCGCGCCGTACCCGTAACGAAGGACGTGTCCGGGCCTTGAAGCGACTGCGTGAGATGCGCAAAGAGCGCCGCGACTTGTCTGGCAAAGTACGAATGCAAATTTCGACCGAAAATCGTTCCGGCAGGCTGGTGATCGAAGCAGAGGATGTTAGCTATGCATTCGACGACAAAATCATTATCCAAAATTTTTCCATCACGATCCAACGTGGGGACAAAGTTGGGATTGTCGGTCCCAATGGCTCTGGCAAGACCACATTGCTCCGAATTCTGATGGGTGAGCTTACACCTTTGCGTGGCGAAGTCCGGCACGGCACGAATGTGGAAATGGCCTATTTCGATCAACTGCGGGCTCAGTTGGATGAAAGCAAATCCGTTCTGGATAATGTTGGGGAGGGACGGGATACGATCACGATCAATGGCAGGACCCGCAATCTGATGGGCTACCTTGAGGATTTTCTGTTTACACGCGACCGTGCCCGTGCTCCGATCAGTGCACTTTCAGGCGGCGAACGCAACCGCCTGTTGCTGGCGCGCCTGTTTACGCAGCCTGCCAATTTGTTGATCCTGGATGAACCTACCAACGACCTTGATATTGATACTCTCGAAGTACTCGAAGATCTTTTGCTCGACTATGATGGCACCTTATTGCTCGTGAGCCATGATCGAGCTTTCCTAAATAACATTGTGACCAGCACCCTGGTCTTGGATGGTACGGGGAATGTGAGCGAATACGTAGGCGGATATGATGACTGGCACAAACAAACTGAACAAATCTCCACTTCGCTAACCCAGCCGAAGGCGGATTCCGTAAATCAGGCAGAATCAAAAGCTGATACAAAGCCCACGACGCGCAAGTTGAGCTACAAAGAGAAACGCGAATTGGAAGAACTGCCAAAGCGAATTGGGATGCTTGAAGAAGAACAACATCAGCTCAACCTGAAAATGGAAGACCCGGTTTTTTATAAGCAGGCTGGTGTTGAGATCACACAAGCTGTCAATCGTTTACAAGAGTTGAATGAAGAGTTATCCCGCCTCTATCATCGTTGGGGGGAATTAGAATCGTAAGCTTTCGAAAATTTATGAAATTCTTCGAAAAAAGTGTGAATTATTTTATGCTTTCCAAGCACCTTTTTGCCAGGGTAGCCGCAACGTCCATGCGGTATTCGGCACTTGCCCACTCATCTGTCGCTTCGTGAAAGGCGTTGTGAGCCGCGGTTTCAATTCCTTCGGCTTCCGTGCCATCCATTGCCAGCAGGGGACTCTTTCCATGACCACCGAGTACGAGCCGCGTCCGGCCTGAGTTCCATTGAGCGAGGGCAGCACAGACAATAGGTTTATCGGCCGGGGTGCGGGAGACGTAGTCAAAGGCGAATTTTCCATTGAGCGGAACACTTATTGATGTGATTAATTTCCCACGGCTTTGATCTAAACGCAGGGGCAGAAATTCACCCAATCCTACCGTAGCAACCTCCTGTTTCGGTGGGCGGGATTCCATTTCCATTTCCATCAACTCAAATTTGTTGATGCTCTTAATCTCAAGTTTTGCATCCAGCGCGAACAATATGGTTGCCAAGGTTGAGCGTCCATCGCATGCCACGAGAGTTCCTGCAACGGTGGCAGAATTACGAATATTCAACGGAGCTTCGAGCTTCAAAGCGGATTTCCATGTTTCGGGGCAGTGTTCGGATTCAAGCAACTGCTGCAAGGTAACGGTCGCGCCGATCTCAAGGTTATTACCTTGCTTATTAATCGTATTTAGGCTAATGGCTTGCAAATCTACTGCTTCAACGGAATCAGATTTCAAATGCGAGAGAAGCGTGCCGCCTCCCAGCGGAGTACGGTTTGGTTGGGATAGAAGGACCAGAGCTTCGTCTAGAGTCTGGGGTCGGTGATAGGCTGTGATCATAGTTTGTCTCCAAAGGAAT
>DATFQC010000092.1:0-2622 GCA_035264425.1 Anaerolineales bacterium | reverse complement strand
GATTGAAGCGCGCACGAAAGACGGCCAGCAGGTATATATTGATGCTTCCGTGATCTATGCGGTGGAACCGAGTAAACTGGTAAATCTGCATATCACCTGGAAGCATGCCTACGAAGACAACGTAGTGCGACCTATTGCACGGGCTGCCATCCGTGATGCGGTTTCACAATATGGCGTGGAAGAGATTGTAAGCACCAAACGCGCTGAAATGGAGAAGGCGATCAGTGATGACATTGAAAAGGGTCTGGAACTGAACAATCTAAAAATGGTAGATTTCCTGCTGCGCAACATTCGCTTTAGTGATGAATATGCCGCGGCAGTGGAACAAAAACAAATTGCAGAACAGCAGGCCCAGCAAGCCAAGTTCGTGGTTGAATCGAAGAAGCAGGAAGCCGAGCAGGCTCGCCAGGTAGCACAAGGTCAGGCCGATGCGGCAGTGATCTCGGCGAAAGGCGCGGCAGAGGCACGTGTGATTCAGGCGGAAGCCGAGTCCAAAGCGAACCAATTGCTCGCTGCATCACTGTCTCCTGAATTGGTCCAGTATCAATATATCTTGAAACTCTCTCCTGGCGTGCAAACCATCTTTGTACCCAGCGGCAACCAATTCATTTTACCGCTGCCAGGTTCGAGTGAGACTGCCACGACAACAACTGTTCCTCCTACCACGCCTTAATAAATAAACATATTGACGATCTTAGTTAAGAGCGACCAGTAACCAGAATGACTGGTTACTGGTCGTGTTGATTTAGGAGATTTATGCCGATTCCACAAACAGGACGCGAGATCCGCCTCACCACGCTTTCCGCATGCGCAGGTTGAGCATCCAAACTAAGCGCTGACGCGCTGACGCAGGTCCTGCGTCCTGTCAAAGACATCTTCGATGCGGCTTCCTTCCCAGACTTATTGGTGGGTCTACGGGAACCTGATGACGCGGCCGTTTGGCGTCTGGATGAGGAACGGGCAATCGTCGTGACCACAGATTTCTTTACCCCCGTGGTGGATAATGCCTACGATTACGGCTCGATTGCCGCGGCGAACAGCCTCTCGGATGTATACGCGATGGGTGGACAACCTTTCCTGGCGCTCAATGTAGCCGCACTCCCTGAAAATTTACCCAATGAAATTTCAATTGAGATCATTCGCGGTGGCGCAGAAAAAGCGCATGAAGCCGGAGTTGTGATCGCAGGTGGGCACACGGTCAAGGATCAGGAGCCGAAATATGGACTCGTTGTGATTGGGTTTGTTGATCCCCGCAAGATGTTGAGCAAGGGCGGTCTGAAGATTGGGGATGTACTCGTTCTGACCAAACCCTTGGGATTTGGCGTCACAACCACAGCTTTAAAGCAGCAAAAAGCCGCAGAGCGGGATGTGCTCGAAGCCGTCAACTGGATGAAACAATTGAATAAAACCGCCAGTCGTTTGGCCGTAGAATTTGGTCTGCGCGGTGGAACGGACATTACAGGATATAGCCTGTTAGGCCATGGCCTGGAGATGGCCAAGGCCTCCGGTATTGCTTTGAAATTTAATCTTGCAAAAATCCCGTTCCTTTCTGGCCTGCGCAAGTATGCGGAGCAGGGAATTTTCCCCGGCGGCGCGTTTGATAATAAAAAGCATTTTGAACCAAATGTAAAATTTGCAAATTCGATCGATGAACCCAGCCAAATGCTCTTATTTGATCCGCAGACGAGCGGCGGTCTTTTGCTTGGTGTTCCTCATGAGAAATTAGATTCTTTCCTGACCCAAGCTGCGGAATTGAATCAACCCGCCTGGGCGGTTGGCGAAGTGCAGACAGGGTCCGGGATTTTCGTAACAAACTAGGAGGTTCCCATGCCTGCTCCAGACCTTAGTATTGGGCAGCTTCTAACTGACTTCATTACGGTGACATTCAGCCTTGCCCTTCCACTTGCATTTCTTTTCCTTTTATACAAGATTTACATCAAGTTGAAAAATATTGAAGAGCAGCTAAGGAAAAATTGAAAACTTATCTCTTAACATCGCAAGACTCCATGAAGCGGGCATAAGAATATTGTTTTAACCGCTCTAAAAAATTTTAAGCAGTCTATTTATCCATAGTACAATAGGGCACTTGGAAAAGTTGATTGGATCATGGAAGAAATTCCCCTAAATGTTAATTTAGTTCCCGGGTTGATCACGATTGGTCTATTGCTCATTATTAATGCGATCCTGATCACGGCTGAGACAGCCTTGCTTTCCGTAAAGAAAGCAAGATTGCAAAACGAGTTAAACAAAGGTGATGAGCGGGCTGGCATTGCCTTGAAATTAACGGAAAACCCAAACCAGTTTCTCTCGGTCACTCAAGTGGGTATTACAACCATCGACTTGCTGCTCGGTGCGTTGACGGGCTCAACACTTGGCCTATGGATCGATGCCCAGCTGAGCAGATATCCCGTCCTGGAACCTTATAGTGCCGTGATCGGCTTGTTGGTTGGTGTCGTACCGATTACCTACCTGTCACTCGTTCTTGGCGACCTTGTCCCCAAGCGACTGGCTCTGCGTGACCCGGAAGGCGTTTCCTCATTCTTTGCAAAACCGATGATGTTCATCTCGAGGATTTTTCATCCATTTGTGAGATTCCTGGGATTTTCTACGGAATCCGTTTTG
>DATFQC010000091.1:0-12136 GCA_035264425.1 Anaerolineales bacterium | reverse complement strand
TATGGTCCTACGATGAGCCGATGGAAGTCGCTTCCCTGAGTACATTTCGTACAGCCCCTGAACGTTTCTTTAATTGGTTCCAGCCGCTCGCAAGCCAAATTATTAATGCGCAGCCAAACGCCGCTCATCTGGCTTTGGCTGGATTTGAACGTTCCGGCCACCTGCATACAATCATTACCCAGAATATCGACGGCCTGCATCAGAAGGCTGGTTCGAAGCATGTCGTGGAAATGCATGGCACACTCCGAACCCTGTCCTGTACGAACTGTTTTAAGCAATTTGAAGCAGATCCTTATTTACAACCCTTTATTGAGACCGGGAAAATCCCACAGTGCTTAAATTGCAATGGAATACTCAAGCCAGATGTGATATTGTTTGGAGAACAGCTGCCGCAATCTGCATGGGTTGAGGCACAACGCGCTGCACGACAATGCGACTTAATGATCGTCGCTGGTTCCTCGCTGGAGGTTCTGCCCGTGGCAGGTTTGCCCATGCAGGCGCTTGACCGTGGTGCACATTTGATCATTATTAACAATACCCCCACTTATTTGAACGTACGTGCAGATGTCATCCTCATAGATGATGTTGCCACCACATTACCCGAAATAGCGAAGCGAGTTTCCCATGGCTGAGATCAAAACCCAAACACTGGATAGTTACCTGCGAGTGATCGAAATTTCACGTGACCTGGCATCCACATTGGATCTGGATATTTTGCTGGATGATATTGTGCGGGCCGCGGCGGATATCACCCGCGCCGAGGCTGCCTCCATTTTGCTGTATGACGACACGGCGCGTCAACTCTACTTTCAAGTTGCCACTAATATCGACGAGCCTACCATGCGTGGACTCATCGTCCCACTTGATAGTAGTATTGCCGGCTGGATCGTGACCAACCGTAAATCCGTCCGAATTGACGACGCCCAGAAGGACGACCGCCATTTTGGCGAGGTGGAGCAAACCATCGGTTTCTCAACCCATTCACTGCTGGGCATTCCATTGATCACAAAGAATAAAGTGGTGGGAGTACTGGAAGTCATTAACAAGAAAAAAGGCCGGTTCATTGACCCGGACGAATCCATGCTCCTAGTGTTAGGCGCACAGGCTGCGGTCGCGATTGAGAACGCCCGTTTGTTCCAGCAATCCGACCTGATCGCGGAATTTGTTCATGAGCTACGCACGCCACTGGCCTCGTTGAGTACCGCTACGTATTTATTGCTCCGCCCGGAAATGTCGCGCGAGCAACGCGATCAGATCGTCAACAACATCCATAATGAAACATTACGGTTGAACTCGTTAGCTTCCTCCTTCCTCGATCTGGCGCGCCTCGAATCGGGACGAGTGCAATTCCGCAAAACGCGCTTCAGCGTGGCAGATTTGATCTACGAGTGTCGGGATGTGATGATGTCGAAGGCCCAGGAAACGAACATTCAAATCCGCGTGGATGTCCCCAACGAAATGCCTCTCATGGAAGCTGACCGTGACAAGCTCAAACAAGTTTTGCTCAACCTGTTAAGCAATTCCATTAAATACAATCGCTCCAATGGTTCTGTGATCATTACCAGTGCGTTCGATGCCGCAAATATATCCATTACCATTCAGGATACGGGGATGGGCATCCCCGAAGAATCCATTCCTCATCTCTTCGAAAAATTCTATCGTGTTCGTGAACATGAGGGCAAGGCCACCGGCACAGGTTTGGGACTTTCTATCTGCAAACAGATCGTTCAAGGACACAATGGCCGTATTGAAGTGAAGAGCAAAATTGGTGTAGGCACATCCTTCACGATTCACCTTCCGCGTGTAGCAAGAACCGTTCCCCGCACTACCGAAACGGCTTAATCTTAAGTCCCCTGGGGCTAGATCTCAACCAACACTTTGAGCACGCCGGGTTCCCCGGCGCGCTCAAATGCTTTTAACGCGTGATCCAATTTAAATTCATTCATAATCAAAACCGTCGGGTCAACTTGCCGCGACTCCATCAAACGCAACGCTGGTTCAAACGGACCACACCGCGAGCCGATGATATTAATCTCATCTACAACAATGGAAGAGAAGTTGACGCTCATTTCCCCTTTATAAGTGGACTTCATCACCAGCGTTCCACGCGGACGAATAGCTTTCCTTGCCAAAGCGAAACCGCTGGGTGACCCCGTCGCTTCCACCACAACATCCCATTGCCAGGGTTGGATAGCCTCTTCAGAAGCGATACTGATTCCACGCGCTTTCAATAGGCTCTGCTGATGCGTATGCCGCGCCACAACGCGCAAGTCACAACCGGTCAATGCGAGTGTTTGAGCGATAAGCTGACCCAGCCGCCCCGCGCCGATCAATAAAACGCGATCGGTTGGTTTGATGTTGATCTGATCCTGGATTTCCAACGCCGCGGCGAGGGGTTCGGTAAAGACAGCCATCTCATCAGGCACAGAATCGGGAACACGGTGTAAATTAGCAATGGGTAACATTGTAAATTCTGCAAACGTCCCATCCCGATTGACGATTCCCAAAACTGTGCGGTTTTCACAGTGGGTTGATCTCCCATTCAGGCACTGTTCACATTCGTTACAAACGACATTGATCTCCCCCACCACGCGCTGACCGATCCACGAGACATCCTCAGCTTCCACCACTTCTCCAACAAACTCATGCCCGAGAATACCCGTATATGGATAGTAGCCTTTGACCAGTTCCAGGTCCGTACTGCAAATGCCTGCCTTGCGAATTTTGATCAGAGCCTCATTCGGCTCACGAGGTTGCGGAACATCACGTAAATCAATCTTGTTGTTTTCAAGCCACACTGCATTCATCTTTACTCCTCCGCCACCACCCATTGATTACGCCCATTATGTTTTGCCTGATAAAGTGCAGCATCTGCACGGCTGAGTAAGACTTCCCAGTCTTCCTTATGTATTCTATATTGAGCAATCCCGATGCTGATCGTCAACGCTATTTCCCTCTCACCAGATTTGATCAACAAAGACCGAACATGCCTGCACAATCGCTCTGCCTGTTCCATCGCCGCTTTGGCTGTGCTATGGGGCAGGACGATCAAAAATTCTTCGCCACCGTAGCGGCCAATCGTATCTGGGTGACGGATGTGATTCCGTAGTTCACCTGCCAGGTTTCGCAATACGTCATCCCCAACAGTATGACCATACGTATCGTTAATGTTTTTGAAGAAATCAATATCCAGCATTGAGATGGAAAACGGAGTTCCATAACGATCTGAAAAGATCACCTCACGCTGCAAATCTGCAATGATCTGCTTACGATTGGGAAGGAACGTTAAAGCATCTGTGTGAGAAACTTCATTCGCCTGGGCAATCACCGCCTTTAGCTCCGTTTCCTTGATCGTCAGGATACGCTTTGTTCTTTGCAATTCGGCTGTAACCGTTTCCAGGTCGGAAGGAAAAGCCACTGGCTCGGCAATCAATAAAACACGTTGACCCGGCATCGGAATGAAAAGACATATGAAATTGTCAGTGCGTGTCTCGCCGGCGAACTCCAGTTCTCCCTTGGTCCGAATGCGTTGGTCCAGCGTAGTCGCAAGGAATTGATTAAACAAATCCTCGCTGGAGGAGGCAAGAAAATCCTTTAAGCGCGTTTTCTCAACGTGAAGCTGTTTGCGTCCATCAAAAGATGGATTCCAGGAAATCAAAGTACCGTTTTTATCGAGTAAAGCCACAAGCAGACTCGTAGACTCAAGAAATATTTCAACCCCATACTGTGCAAACAAGGTGGATAATTGGCTCATTGTATAACACTCCGCGTTAACGGGGTCCGCGCCGCCCAAACTGGCGCTCAAGCATATCCACCGAGAGATGGATCATCGTTGGCCTGCCATGAGGACAAGTCCGCGGCGAATCACAGGCTTCCAGATCATGTAATAACGCGCGTTGTTCTTCATTGGATAAGGCTTGGCCCGCTTTGACGGCCATCCGTTTACAGACGCGCGCCGCGAGTTTCGCTTCGATCTCATTCTGTAACGGTGATTCATCCTCCTCGAAATCTTCAACCAGTGCGTGCAATGCCACAGATGGGTCGCTTCCCATGAATAGCGCAGGTATGGCACGCACTTGAAATGTACCTGGCCCAAACTCTTCCACATCGAAGCCAAAATGTTTTAAGAGAGATAATTGAGCCAGAAGCAAACTGGAAGATTGAGGCGGCAGAGTAACAGTGGTTGGGGTAAGCAAGGACTGCGAGGGGATGTTATTCATGGCATGTTGCGCCATCAGTTTTTCGAACAAGACCCGCTCGTGCGCGGCATGCTGATCAACCAGGTACAGTCCGTCGGGACCTTCAGCAACCAGATACGTGGCGCCGATCTGACCAATAAGGCGGAGAAGAGGGATACTGCCGGGTTGAGAAGTTGTGATTGATGGTTGGGTAGCATTTGATGGTTGGGCACTTTGCGCCGCGGCTGGAGATTCGGAATGACTGAATCTGGATAAATCTTCATCGTGCCCAATCGCCCAATCCAGACCGCTATTCCGGGGTTCCTCAGCCGGGATTGTACGCGTGGTTCCCCATAGACTCGGTGCCACATTCGGAACAGGTGAATAGGCCAGCAACGTCTTTCGTGCGGAGCGCTGCACAAAGCTAAACACTTTATCCTGATTTCTAAACCGCACCTCGGCTTTCGCGGGGTGGACGTTGACATCCACTTCTTCGGGGCGGATTTCAAGAAAGAGCGCGGTCAGAGGGTAACGTCCCACCATAAGCAATGTATGATAAGCCTGCAAAAGCGCAGCACTGAGAGAAACATCGTGCACCCAGCGACCATTGATGAAGAAGGTGATTTCCCTGCGGTTGGAACGCGTCAGGGAGGTAGGACTAATAAATCCGGTCAGGCGTATCCCTTCCTCTTCGGACATAATCTCCAACATTTGTTTCGCGACATCCACGCCATAGAGCGCGGCCAGGATGGCACGCCGGTCACCATCGCCTGAAGTTTGCAAAACGCTGTTTTTCCCATCCGATAACTTGAAGCGCCGGTCAGCATAGGCCAGCGCATAACGCGTCACCAATACATCGATAGCGCGCCGCTCGGTCACATCACTTTTCAAAAATTTCAAACGGGCCGGGACGTTATAGAACAGGTCCTCCACACGGACCGTTGTGCCAACCGTCGTGCCCACTTTTGTGAGCTTGTTGGTCGTACCTCCCTCCACTCGTAGGCGCGTGCCTTCCTGTTCATTCGGGACGCGCGAAGTGATCGTCATCCGGGAAACAGAACCAATCGAAGCGAGCGCCTCCCCGCGGAATCCAAGCGTGGAGATGGAAAAAAGCTCATCGGAACGAGCCAGCTTGGAGGTCGCGTGACGCGCGACCGCAAGCTCCAGTTCCTCAGAAGGAATGCCTGATCCATCATCCGCAACCTCGATCCGTTTTTTTCCTGCCTCTTCAATCGTGATCGTAATCGAACGCGCACCGGCATCCAGAGAGTTTTCCAACAACTCTTTGACGACCGAGGCAGGCCGTTCGATCACTTCGCCCGCCGCGATCTGTGAGGCGACTTCAGATGAAAGTAAACGAATGGGCATAACGCGATTATAACCCGCCGAAGACTATAATTATCCGTATGAAAAAGTTTTTTCCACTCCTGGCATTTTTGCTGGCCTCCTGCTCACTGGTGGCAACACCGGTCTCAACGCCAACCGCAGCGATTGTCCTCCCAACGGCCATTGTCGTTACGCCAACTCCGCTCCCCACGCCAACGCTTGCACCTTATGAGCAATACACAATCGCTTATTTAGGCCGGCGGTCCTACGGAGGAGGGAAAATTGAAGTCATACGAAAGCTCGCGGAAACGGATACCTTCGCGAATTATTCCATTCGCTACCCAAGCGATGGCCTGAATATTTACGGATTTATGAATGTGCCCAAGGGAGACGGACCTTTCCCGGTCATTATCTCTGTTCATGGATATTTGCCTCCTGGGCAGCCTGATCCATTTAACCCTTCGACGGATTTTGCAGATTTTTTTGCAGACAATCAATTTATTGTCATACATCCGACACTGCGCAATCAACCGCCCTCAGATAGCGGAGACAATTTATTACGGGTGGGCATGACGATCGATGTCATGAATTTGATCGCGCTGGTAAAGGCGCAAAACGATCTGCCGGCTGAATTGGCAAGCGCGAACCCGGACAAGCTGGGATTATGGGGAACGAGCCTGGGCGGAGAAATCGCATTACGAGTCTTAACACTGAGCCCAGACATCAAAGCAACTGTACTCTACTCTCCCCTGAGCGGAAATGAAGAGCGGAATTCCCGTCAATTGTACAAAGTACTGCGCGACGAACAATTTCAGGAGGATGCAAAAGTGCCATTAGAGTTAATGGACCGCATCTCGCCTATGTATTACTACCACCAGGTCAAATCAGCCGTTCAACTGAACCACGGCACAAAAGACACCACCGCACCCATTTCCTGGGCGGTAGAGACCTGTGATTTTCTTAAATCGGCCAATGTATCTGTTCAATGCATTTACTATGAAAAAGCAGGCCACGTTTTTAACGGGGATAACACCCAGAAACTTCGCCAGAATGCGCTGGAGTTTTACCAAACTAATCTTTCCCCATAAAGTACACCACTATCTGAGCGCATGATAAACAAAAAGCCAAAGCAGCAGATTCGACAGTTAGGGTAAAATCGCCCAATGCGCTTTACGACTTTATTTTTTGACCTGGATGACACGCTCTATCCCTCCTCAAGCGGGTTATGGCATGCCATCAAGGATCGTATGAATCTTTATATGCTTGAACGGCTGGGGGTCTCTGAAAAGGATGTGCCTGTTCTGCGCGAGCAATATTTCAAAATGTACGGAACGACCCTGCGTGGTCTCGAGGAACGGCATAATGTGGATAAGGAAGACTTCCTGGCTTTTGTACATGATCTGCCTCTCAAGGATTACCTGACTCCGAACCCGATCCTGCGGGATATCATCGCTTCCTTGCCGACCCGTAACTTCATCTTTACCAATGCAGATATCCCCCACGCCCGGCGCGTGCTGGCCACGCTGCAGCTGGACGATCTGTTCGAGACTGTTGTGGATGTCAACGCGGTCGCGCCGTATTGCAAGCCCATGCCTGAATCCTTTGCGATCGCCATGGACGTTGCCGACGAACCGGACCCGCGCAAGTGCGTTATGATCGATGACCTGCCACGTACCACGCGCGCGGCTCTGAATGTGGGCATGGCAAGTTTGTTGTATGGCTGTAACGAGCCAACTGAGGATGCAAGCGGATTCTTTACCGATTGGACTCACCTGCCTATTCTGCTGGGAGATTGACCATGGAATCAGGTAATGCCGCTACTGGGTTATTGATTATTATCCTGCTCATTGTCGGCGCGAACTTTGTGATGTATGCGATTGCCCGTGGATGGGCAAAGGGAGGAGATTCGAGCTGGATGTCTGCTTTAAAAGCCCATGGACACGCCGGCCAAGAAATCCATGGATGAGCTCAGAAAGCGGGTAGAGGAACTCGAAAAGAAGAAGGATCAGTAGTTTTGTTGTCCAGGGGGATAACTAGCCTGTGAATGATTTTCTGTGGGGTCAGCTTTACAAACTATTTACGTGGTTCATACAGATTCATGACAATTGATTCATCGTATATTAATCACGGCATAGTATCTTTACCCTGTTTTTCGTTAAAAAGTATGGAGGCATTCGTGAACAAAACTACAAAAACGATCCTGGGTGTATTTATAGCGGGCATTTTACTGGCCGGAGCTTTCTCCGGTGGTCTTATCGTTGGACATCTCCTGCCCTCCACGGGTCAGTTACCGGTAATCAGTGATTTATTTCCCTCTTCGCCGAGCGTCCAACCCGAACAACAATCTGCTACCCCTGGTGAATTGCAAACCTTATTTGTCCCGTTCTGGGAGGCATGGAACGTTGTCCATGAACAGTTCGTAGACCAGCCAATAGACGATCAGGCGCTTATGCAGGGCGCGATCCGCGGCATGATGGATGCCCTGGGTGATAAACAGACCTTCTATATGGAACCGAAGGTATATGAAAGTGAAACCTCGTCCCTTCAGGGTCAATATGAGGGCATCGGCGCGTATGTGGACACCGATGGAGAATTTCTCACCATCGTGAGTCCGATTGAGGGCTCTCCGGCGGACAAAGCTGGTTTGAAGCCAGGTGACAAAGTCATTGCGATTGATGGGGAAGATATGAAGGGTGTTGCTCCTGAACAGGCACGATTAAAGGTATTGGGTCCGGATGGATCAGAGGTCACTTTGACAGTCACACGCCAAGGGGAGTCTGAGCCGCTCAAATTCGTGATTACGCGCGCCAAAATTGTCCTCCACAGTGCTGAGGGGAAAATGCTCGATAACGGCCTCGCTTACGTGGACATCAATACATTTGGAGAAAAAACAACGCAGGAACTGCGCGATACCTTGGATACCCTGCTAAAAGAAAATCCAAAGGGCATTATTATTGATCTGCGCAACAACCCCGGTGGATATTTGAACACCGCCGTGGAAGTGGCCTCTGAATTCATCGATAAGGGCGTAGTTTTGTATGAGCAGTATGGCAACGGCTCACGCGATACCCATAAAGTGCTGGGCAATGGCCGCGCAACCGATATCCCGATTGTAGTATTGATCAATGAAGGTTCTGCCTCCGCCTCAGAAATTCTTGCCGGTGCTTTGCAGGATTATGGGCGCGCCAAGCTGGTCGGCGTTCAATCCTACGGAAAAGGCTCCGTGCAAAACTGGGTGCCGCTCTCTGACAATCAAGGCGCAGCGCGCGTGACCATTGCGAGATGGCTGACACCCAAGGAACGTTTGATCGATCACATCGGTCTGACGCCGGATGTTATTGTGAATATGACTCCTGAAGATTTCACAGCGGGTCGCGATCCACAACTGGACGCCGCAAAGGAAACATTACTCGATATGCTTAATGGAAACCCCATTCCCACTTCTCAGCCCACCTCCGTTCCAATTCCCACGCTCACCCCTGTTCCTTAGTATCGCTTCGAAAGGAAGTGAAAAATGTTTTTCTTAGATCCCATGTATCTCATTTTTATGATCCCAGCGTTCGCGCTGATGGGATTCGCCTCCTGGTATGTGCGGCACGCCTATAGCAAGTGGAGTCAGGTGCGCGCCACCAGTGGCTTGACCGGTCATATGGCCGCACAGCGGTTGATCTCCACCGGTAATTTGTATGGGGTACAAGTCCAGGGCACCGCGGGACAACTTACCGATCACTATGACCCGCGCAACAAGACGCTTTACCTTTCCCCGGGCGTTGCAGATAGTCCCTCGGTGGCTTCCGTAGCCATCGCGGCTCACGAATTGGGTCATGCCATGCAGGATGCTGAAGATTATTTTCCGATGAAAATCCGCTCCATGCTTGTGCCGGCCGTGAACATCGGCTCAAACCTGGGATGGATCCTAATCATCATTGGCTTAATGCTTCGCATTACCGGCCTGGCCTGGCTGGGCGTGCTCGTCTTTTCGGGCGGAGCACTTTTTGCCCTTGCTACCCTGCCTGTGGAATTTAACGCTTCCTCACGCGCAAAAGAACTGCTCTACTCAACCGGTGTTATTCAAACTGAAGAGGAACGACGCGGGGTAAACCAGGTGTTGAATGCAGCTGCATTGACGTATGTCGCAGGTCTTATCACTGCTGTCATGCAATTGCTCTATTATGTCTTCCTCATCGGGGGTATGGGCGGCAGACGCAGAAGCTAACCAACTTTACTCAAGTCGCCATCATCAGCGCAGTAAGCAAGAAACAAGAAACACCCGCGAATGCAAAGGTTTCGCGGGTGTTTGTGTATAATCTTCCTGGTATGCGGAAATTTATCTTCACTTTGGTCCTCTTCCTTGGTGCGTCGTTTGTTTATCTAAGCTTTGGTGAACTTCAAAGTATTATTCACACTCTGCAACAGGGAAACTTTTGGTTTATCCTTCTGGCTATTCTGATTCAAGTTGCCTGGTTTGCTGTAGCGGGTTTGATATTTCAATCTCTCTATCGTGTCCTTGGAATGAACGATACTATTTATCGGCTGTCGCTTCTGGTTGCTTCGGCAAACTTTGTTAATGTCATTGCGCCCAGCGGAGGCATGAGTGGCATCGCGGTATTCCTTGCCAATGCGAAACGTAATGGACAATCCGTTGGCAAGGTGACAGTCGCCAACATGCTCTCTTTATTTTTGGATTACCTTGCTTTTGTCTTCGTGCTGACGATTGGAATGCTTGTTCTCTTCCGTCGCAACCATCTTGACCCGACCGAGATCGCGGCTTCCTTCGTCATGTTTTCAATTGCTGCCGGGCTTGGTTTTTTACTGTTTCTGGGCTCCCGCTCCGCAGAGGCGCTTGGGAATATGCTTGCAAAAATGGCACGATTAATCAATCGTGTGATGAGACCTTTTATTCATCGTGACTATCTTAGCGAAGCACGTGCACATGAATTTGCGCACGATATGGCAGATGACCTTAAATCGTTGCCGGAAAAAGTTCGCAGCCTTGGCATTCCTCTGCTCTACTCATTTGCAGGGAAAACTCTGTTAATGTGTATATTGCTGTCTATCTTTATTGCCTTTCAAGTCCCATTTTCAGCAGGAACGATTATTGGTGGTTTCACAATTTCTTATCTTTTCCTGATCATATCTCCCACACCTTCCGGCGTAGGGATTGTTGAGGGAGTCATGCCATTGGCACTTTCCTCTTTACACGTTCCCTGGAGCGAGGCTGTGATTATCACGCTTGCTTATCGAGGGGTTACGTTTTGGCTTCCGCTGGGCGTTGGAGCAGTTGCCTTCCGGATGCTGGAGCGAGAAAAGAATTAACGTATGCCGCTTGCCTCTCTTTTGGATTTCTGGAAGCGCGACCCAGATACCGCACCTAATCTTGTAGCCTGGCGGACTCTACCGCCCCGTCCCGCACAAACGCATCCCTTCCCGGAGGATCTGCCTGCTTCCGTCAAACAGACGCTGATCGCGGCCGGGATCCACAGCCTCTACTCTCATCAGTTTGAAGCATGGACTCATTCCCGAACCGGGAAGAACATTATCCTTTCTACCGGCACGGCCAGTGGAAAGACTCTTTCTTATAATTTGCCAGTATTTGCCTCCCTGTACCAGGAGCCTAATGCTCGCGCACTTTATCTTTTCCCTACAAAGGCCCTCGCCCAGGACCAATTCTCCAATCTTCAGTCTCTCAATTCAAGCCTGACCCCCGACGCCTGGACACCGCTCCACGCCCCTTCGGGCAAAGCGGCAGTAACACCTGCCATTTATGATGGAGATACGCCGGCGTCTGCAAGATCCGCGATCCGTAAGAACGCGCGCATTGTATTGTCAAACCCAGATATGCTTCATACAGGGATTTTGCCTCACCATACCAATTGGAGCGACTTTTTTACCCACCTGCGTTTTGTCATCATTGACGAGGCTCATACCTATCGTGGCGTGTTCGGCTCACATGTTGCCAATGTCATTCGAAGACTCAAACGGGTGGCGAATTTCTACGGCGCAAATCCACAATTCATTCTGGCATCTGCGACGATTGGCAACCCAAAAGAATTAGCAGAGCGTCTTATCGAAGAGCCTGTTCACTTAATTGATAACGATGGTTCTGGGCGTGGACCACGTCACTTTATCATTTACAACCCACCCATTACAGATGAAGCTCTCGGCTTACGAAAGAGTTCCTTGCTGGAAGGCGTTCGGCTTGCACAGGATTTGATTAATAGTAATGTTCAATCCGTGGTGTTTGCACGCTCCAGAAGAAGTGTCGAAATTATTCTGCGCTATGTCCAGGGAGATCTAACGCCAGACTCCAGCCCCGAGTCACCATTAATCGATTATAAATCCTTGCCCAGTCCTCAATCCATGATCCGGGGTTATCGAAGCGGTTATTTACCGACCCAACGTCGCGAAATTGAAAAGGGGTTACGCGAAGGAACCATCAAAACTGTCGTAGCTACAAACGCCCTCGAACTGGGAATCGACATCGGCGGGCTGGGCGCAGCAATCCTGGTCGGGTATCCAGGTACGGTCGCTTCCGCACGACAGCAAGCCGGTCGTGCAGGACGTGGACTTGAATCCGCAGCCGCTATAATGGTCGCCTCCGCAAGCCCACTCGACCAGTTCCTCGCCCATCA
>DATFQC010000090.1:0-3198 GCA_035264425.1 Anaerolineales bacterium | reverse complement strand
AGGATACAGAAGATACCGGATGATTGGAGTAGGCAGGGTCGTTGTAGTAAGTGAGATCAGACGGTTGTTTGCATTTTCCTGCATCAACACATGTGCTATACATTTGATTGGTCACTTCGGTTTGATCCATCCAAAAGGCGTCCAACGTGACGATATGAGCAGGCTGCTCATCGGTGAGGCCGTTCTGACTACCCATAATAAATGGCCCGGCCGGCACATAATTCATGATCGCATTGTCTTTTGCAGAGACTTTTGTGTCACCAAGTCCCTTTGGCGGCCCGGAAACAGAAGGAATGGTCAGCGGGGCTGTGTTTGGCGCGGGTGTTGCTGGCGCACAGCTAACAATGAGGATTAGCATTAAGGAAAGAATGATCAAGAAGGCGAGCGATTTCGTTTGAGAGAAAATTGGAAAACGTTTAAGCATAATCATCGGTTCTCCTTTGCGTTAAAAGCGATAAAACTTGTCTGATATTACTATTATAAATTTATTCTGTTTTGGGACATAGCCTCTTTTCATACCGCATGGGAGAATATCCAAAAACTTCGACAAGTAGTGTCCATCGCGTAAAGCGAGAGATGGAAGGATTTGCTATTTCCTCAGAATGTGAGCCTACTTCATCCAAGGCAGATCCTTTTTATCTTCCTCTCTGAGTCCCACCTGACAAGCTGGACAACGATGCTTCTGCACAACGAAATCCGACCCCATCATAAGTATCATCCTTGCCAATCCCAAGTCGATAGGCCGAACGCCCGTAGCCATAAGTCCAGTTCCAGGAGCCGCCACGCAGACTGCGATATCCTGTGCTGGCAGGGGGAACGCCCATGGGATTCTTAAAACGTGAAATGGCGTAATAATTCTCAGTGTTGAAATTGAACGAATCCACTCCAATGAAGGCGTCATGCACCCATTCCCAGACGTTGCCACCCATATCCAAAGCTCCATATGGACTCGCGCCTTCAGGGAAGCTTCCAACAGGAGCTGTCAGAGTATAACCGTCGCAGTTGACTGAGCCATCCTGCATTAATGAGGCATCGAGTTGTAATTCATCGTCAAAATTGCCCTTCGAGCAATCGTATTCGTTTCCCCATGGGTAGACTATTTTTTCATTTCGAACCGGATTCCAAGTGGCGGCTTTTTCCCATTCCGCTTCGGTTGGAAGACGACGATCCACGGAGGAACAGTATGTGACCGCGTTTGTCCATGAAACAAAGACGACCGGATGGTTTGAAAATTGTGGATCATCGTAGTACAGTAGATCCGACGGCTCATCGCATTTCTTGGCCCGAACACATCTTCGATACATCTCGTTGGTCACTTCGGTGTGATCCAGCCAAAAGGCATCTAACAGGACGAGGTGGGCAGGCTTTTCGTCCATGAGCCCAAATTCACTGCCCATAGGAAATTGCCCAGCAGGAATGTACACCATCGTTGCATTATCCTTTGGTGAAACTTTGGTATTTCCAAGCTCGGCGAGGGAAGAATTCTTAGCAGGAACAGTGGATGCAGTCGGCAAGATGGGTGAAGCAACGTCTACACAACTGACTATCATGAAAATCGCTATGGAAAAGACTGAGGACAAAGCAAGAATTTTTGCATTGATGAACATTATTTCTTCTTTCCATAAAAGCGATAAGACTTACCTAATTTACTTCATTATAAATCGATGATGGCGCTATGGTATAATTGCGCTATTATGAGTTACGAACAAAACGGCAGCGGCTTTTTATGCATTGGCGTTCGCGGATTTATCACGGAGGGCCATTCTATCCACGCGCCTGTTGCCTGAAGATAAGTAGTTATCTTTTACGATTTTTGCCGCAGGCCAAAGGTCCTGCGGCTTTTTGTTTAAGTATATGTAAAATCTGGAGTAATCATGATTTCAATCACAGTTTCCAACGCAACCCTGATCCTTGGCTCGCATGTCATTTTCCGCGACCTGACCTGGGAAGTCCAGCACGATCAAAAAATCGGCTTAATCGGTCCAAACGGCGCCGGAAAGTCATCCCTTTTTAAGTTGATGTTCGGTGAACACTCGCCTGAAAAAGGCGGGACTGTCATCAAGGCCAAAGGCGTGACGGTCGGTTACCTGCCCCAACACCCGGAATTTGAGCCTGAAAAGACAGCCATCACACTGGCGCTGGAAGGGAATCTGCGGTTGGCTGAGATTGAAGATGAACTGCAGCGCATTGAAAGTAAACTTGGCGACCCGGTGATTTATAACAATACAAAATCCCTTGAACGCGCACTGGATGCACAACACAAGCTACTCGAGGAATACGAATCGCTCGGCGGGATGAATTATGCCTCCCGCGTCCGGGAGCTTTTGCGCGGACTGGGATTACCGGAATCAGACTTTGAAAAGCCCATCCGTGCCTTGAGCGGCGGACAGAAGAAGCTCATCGGTCTGGCGCGGCTGATGCTGGCTCGTCCAACCGTGTTACTGCTGGATGAACCGGACAACCATCTCGACATGCCGGGAAAAGCCTATCTTGAGAAATTGATCCTTGATTACCCGGGTGCGGTGGTGATCATTTCGCATGACCGCTATCTGTTGGATGCCTGTGTCACTCATATCGCTGAAATAGAAGATGGCAAGATTTCCACATTTATTGGGAACTATACTGAATATATTATTGATAAGGAAGAACGGCTGGCGCGACAGGAAGAGTTGTTTCAAATCCAACAACGCGAGATCGGGCGTCTTGAAATGGCGTTGAAACGCTATAAACAATGGGTAGTCTTTAATGACAAGTTTGCGACGCGCATCCACAATATGGAAGCCCGTATAGAAAGAATCGACAAGCTTGATCGGCCCATTCTGGAACGACGCAAAATGGATCTGGCATTGAATGGCTGGCGCGGGTCAAATCAGGTGCTTGAAATGGAGAACGTGACCAAGACGTTTTCACACCGCCAAGTTCTGAACGGGATCAATTTTCTCATTCGCCATGGTGAGCGTGTGGGATTGATCGGCGCGAATGGCGCAGGGAAATCTGTGTTGTTACGGCTGATTTTAGGAAGAGAACAGCCTACGCATGGAGAAATCAGGATCGGACCAAGCGTCAAAGTAGGGTACTACGCCCAGGAACATGAAACGCTGGATTTCAATCAGACCCTGATCGATACAGTACGGCTTGGAGGCAACATGAGTGAGTCGAACGCCGTTTCCTTCCTGATCCGCTACCTGTTCACTTATC
>DATFQC010000089.1:0-8199 GCA_035264425.1 Anaerolineales bacterium | reverse complement strand
CTGTTTGGTTTACTATGGTCTCTGCGCGAGCGAAATATCCAGCCAGCCGGGGATGTATGGTTCGTAGCCAATATTGGAGAAGAGGGACTGGGTGATTTGCGCGGGATGAAGGCCGTGGTCGATCGATTTGGCGGTGATGTGCAAGCCTATCTTGTGCTTGAAGGGTTGGCATTAGGACATGTATATCATCGCGCGGTGGGAGTCAAGCGTTATCGCGTGACTGTGCGTACGTCAGGCGGACACTCCTGGTCAGATTATGGTCAGCCTTCTGCGGTGCATGAGCTGGCAAAGCTGGTGGTGGCATTAGCTTCTCTTGAATTGCCGAGCCATCCTCGCACAACAATGAACGTGGGAAAGATCTCTGGTGGCACATCGGTGAACGTAATTGCATCCGAGGCTTCCATCGACTTGGACTTGCGTTCAGAAGGACAGGAGGCTTTGACAGCGCTCGTGGCAGCTGCAGACAGATTAATTCACAAAGCCAACAGGAGTGGAGTAAGCGTTGGAGCCCAGGTAATCGGTCAGCGCCCGGCGGGAGAAATTTCCGTGAGTCATCCGTTTGTAATTCTGGCGAAGGATTGCCTGCGCGCCCAGGGATTGGAACCCGGGTTAATCTCAGGGTCCACAGATGCGAATGTCCCGCTGAGCAAAGGATATCCCGCCATTGTCTTGGGCGTGACAACAGGTGGCAGTGCACACACGATCCATGAATATATCAATGTCCCGCCTATTGCTCAGGGCATGGAGCAGTTAGTGATGTTTGTGAGCAGAGTTTGGTAAACAAAGCAAAAGAGGTCAATGCGCAGCATTGACCTCTTTTGCTCTAATCGACTGGCAATTACCAATTAATGCCCGTCAATCTTGGGTTTCCTTTATTTTAATTCTAGTAGATCATATACTTCCAGGGGCTGTGTCTTGCCTTTGACCGAAAGAGGGATAAACGGTTTTGCCTGAATTTCATCACTCACGCGTTCATATGCCTCCTTGCTGATCAAAATTTGGTTTTTGGCGCAATTCTCCTGGATACGTTTAGTCGTGTTGACACTATCACTGATGGCCGTGTATTCAAGTCGTTTTTCTGTACCGATCCATCCCAGCACAGCTTCACCGTAATGGATGCCCACCCCGAAATCGAGATGTGCCTCTTTGGGCAGTTCTTCGTGTAAGGCCGCAACCGCCTCACGGATGGCTAATGCCGATTTCACGGCGCGCAACGTGTGGTCTGGCTGGGGAAGCGGCGCGTTGTACCAGGCCATGACGGCATCACCGAGGAATTTATCGACAGTGCCTTCATGGGCGAGCACTGCATCCGCAGCTGCGGCGAGATAACGGTTCAAAACAGCCACCAACTCTTCAGGCGAGTGCTGCTCGCTATAAGCCGTGAAGCCGCGAATATCTGCAAACAGGATCGTGATAAATACTTTTTTGCCGCCAATTTGCAGGCTGTTTGGGTCGATTTGATCGAGCACAGCGGGCGATACCATACGCTGTAATAAACTACGCTGTGCTTCGAGCTTTTTTTGTTCGGTCATATCGTCGAGCACAATGGCAACGCCCTGTGTTTTTTGTCCGGCATCTTTCAGTGGAGAAAGATTGAAACGCCAGTCTACGTTGCCGCGCTCGGGCAGGGTCTGGCTGAGTTCGAGCCCTACTACGGGCTGATCACTTCTGCGAACGGAAGCCAGGTGGGGCAGGATGTCTTTGGCGAACGTGGGCATGATCTCACCGAGAGGCATTCCCACGATCTCAGCCGCGGTGCGTCCTAAAATTCTGGAGGCCGCTCGATTACATAGGGTAATTTGATCCTGCACATCGGCGGTAATGACACCAGACACAATGGATGCGAACACATCGTCCATCAGGTTCTTGAGTTCGGTCACTTCTTCGAGGGTACGTTTGAGCGAGGAAAATAAACGTGCATTCTCAATGGCAACTGCGGCCTGGTTTGCGAAAGCGGTCAACAGGTCACGGTCTGATTCAGAGAAGATCCCGGAACGAATCCGGTTATCCGTGTAAATCACACCGATCAATTCTGATTTGACGATCAAGGGCACACATAAGATGGAACGCAAATTAAAGGCGATAATGCTTTCCTGACCACCGAAGCGCGGGTCTTCGCGGGCGTTGGTGGTGACGACAGCTTCCCCTCCGGTAATCACGCGTTCTATGATTGTGCGACTGATCGCAAATTCGTTTTTATTGATGGATTCCTGTTCCCAGTTGCGGGCGATCCGCGTCACCATTTCGCCACGCTCATCGCGCAACATGAGGAAACCGCGCTCGGCTCCCATTAAGCGGATGATGGTATCCATCACGATTTGCAGCACTGCGTCGACTTCGAGCGTAGAGTTGACCACCTGGCCGATCCCTGCCAGGGCTTGCAAATGACTAAATCGTTGCTCAAATGGAATTAAGATTTCGCTGATGCGCTCAAGCGAGTTTTCAAGGCTTTTCAATCCCTCTACTAATTCAGGAGGTTGCTGGGAATCCAGCGAGTTGCGTAATTTGGCAAATTGCTGGGTAACGGTAATAACTTGCTCGTTAACGGAAATGGGCTTGGTCTTGGCTGTATCCATGAAATTTCCTTCGCACTCTCCAGCCCATCTGCTTATGGAATAAAAAATTAACGCATGGGCTTGCCGAAAAAAAGATAACGTATCCGTTCGAGGATCACTTGTGTGCGCAGGTGGAGCGCGGCGCGGCGGGCCTGTGTGACGTCTGCAACTCTGGAAGTATAAAGGGATGTTTGATGTTCGTCCAGAAGAATTTTGATTTCATCTGCCTTTTCCGGAAGCATCCGCGTCAATTTAGCGGCTCGTTCGTTGGGCGTAGTATGGACCGGAACAGGCTGATCGAGGTATCGTAGTGCAAAGTTGACGCTTTCAAAAGACCTTTCAATGGGAGAAAGCTTTACCCATTTTTCCCAGCGAGTTACCCAAATTGGCACTTCAATGCCGGTGCGTTCGATGGTCGCGCGTAGCAAAACAGGAACGCGTGCGGTAAGCGCGTAGCGTTGGCTGAGATAAACAACCAGGCCCAAAAGAATTGCTGATAATGGAATCAGGAGGTAGGTCGGAAAGACCGGCGCGGCGGGCCCGGTAGGTGCGGCTAAGCCTTCATCGATTTGTTCGCGGTTAGCGAAATCCCGGTTGTCCTCTGTCAGCAGATCAGTCAGCGGATTGGGATTATTTGCATTTGCTCCATCCTGAGGCGGAAGCGGTCGGTCGAGCGGAGCCTGACCGGCTGTAGGTTCAAATTCCACCCACCCAATTCCAGGGAAATAAACCTCGGGCCAGGCGTGCGCGTTCAATCTGCGAACAGTGTAGTTGTTGCTGTTGCCTTCACGCTGACCTTGAGCAAAGCCAACTGCCATGCGGGCCGGCACACCCGCCGAACGTAACATAAGAACCTCAGCGGACGCATAATAAACACAGTAGGCTTGTTTGTATTCAAATAATACCCATTCAAGCGGGTCTTTCCCGCGCGGCACTTCCGGGATGGTCGCAGCGTATTTGACATTTTCCCGTAGATAGCGAGTGATGAAAATCGCTTTTTCGAAAGGTGTCGTGGCAGTAGCCGTGATTTCCGTCGCAAGGTTTTTGATTTGAGGGGAAAACGATTTGGGCAGCTGCAGATACTCCTTCTTGACCCATTCTGGATAATCTGTCCCGGCCTCTTCCAGCTGCTGTCGATTGGGATTGCTCAATATCACATCCACCTGGTAAGCTTCTCCCCCTCTTAATGCAGGATAGGCATGCCAGGCGACGATGTCCTTGCCAGTGAGAGCGGGCGTTGCAAATGTAATCCCAGGTCGGCTGAACCAGATAGGTTCAGCCGGGGAATAGAGCAATGAGAATGTTGTCTTACCGGTGTTGAAAACAAAATGGGCCGGAGTTGACTCGTGTAGATTCACATTTAAAGGATTGGTAACTTCCGGAGAATATTCTTCGCGGACTGTTCCGCTGGTGTACCACTGTCCATTGATAAAGCGATCGTAGGTGCGTCCACGCCAGTAATAGCGCGGCGGTTTTTGATCGAAAGGAACATCCGGTGCTTCCACCTTGAACATCACAGCATCTGACAACGGGAACCCTCGTCCGAGGGCTAGTTGTGAGCCGAAGAATTGACCGCGTGTCCCGCCACTGGTCGATTCCAGCGCGCTAACTGCGTTTTCCATTTTATCGGTGAACTGACGCCACGGACGTGTGAGCTGATTCCAGGTTTTCACCGCGGACTTCATACTGGATAGGGAGGCGGGGGCGGTCCAGGCCACAACGATGATCAAACCTGCCGCAATGGCCATACTGCTTGTCAGATCGACACTGTTATCGGGTGAAAGAAAAATACGTCGCGCCCGCCATGAACTTTTGTTTTGCAGGTATTGCAGGCGCCCCAGCAGAAGCAAGGCAATGAAAGCAAAGAAGGCCAAAAACCAGAGACGTCCCGCAATGCCGTTGTCATAGTTCTGAATAATGATTAAACCAATTGCAGCCGGCAAAACCGACCCCAGATAATTCTGATTGTGTACGAGCGTATACGCTGCCCAGGAACTAATGATCCAGAACGCAATGGACATCAATGCTACAAAGAAGAGCGGATCGTTCACCGGTCGGCGGGCGAAAAAATCAGAGGTGGAGAAGAATAAACGCCCGGCTACGCTGGCGAACTGCTCCTCCAAGGACGCATGCTGGTCAATGGCCAGAGTCCATTGGAGAGGCAACATGATCAGCATGTAGATGAAGGTGAGCAAGCGTACTGACCCACGCCGGAAATTACTATATCCAAGCGCGCTGCCCACGACAAATCCCATGTAAGTAAATGTTTGAATGAGATAAAGGAACGGAGTCCATGTGGTAGTGACCAGGCGCGAGGCAACTGTCTGTAATAGAACAAAGAGCAGGCCAACCGCCGCCCAGTCCCACCAACGAGATTGCTGTACGGGTAACTTATCCATTTCCTGAGTCTACAATAGAAAAAAGGTTATCGTCCAATACTAGAGAGGGGTTTTTGCGAGGCTGATGATAATGCAGGTCAAGTGACTTCTACGAACGTTCTGAACTTTAGCGAAATAGGGCGTAAAACGAAATGAGAAAGTTGATTCTAGCCTAAAATTGGTCCATAAAAGTTTAGTAATTTATTAGACAAATGGTGGTTTTGGCTACTAGTAGGGCTTCAGTTACTTCGTCTGTGACTGGCTCGTTGGTCTCTGAGAGAAACTTGTATTTGGGTTGTTTTTTCATTTCAAATTAGTAGTCCAGCCCAAGATGCAGGCCCTTGCTCTGTTATAATCCCAAGTCTACGGCAAACTTTTTGGGAGACGTTGCGAATTCATGACCCTTGAACGTGGCGCATTATTACATAAGCGATATCGCATTGTTGAAATTCTCGGCCAGGGCGGGATGGGATCCGTTTATCGTGCAGTGGATGAAAACCTTGGTGTGGACGTGGCCGTTAAGGAAAACTTGTTCACCACCGATGAATATGCGCGACAATTCCGTCTGGAAGCAGTGATTCTTGCGAATTTGCGCCACCCGAATCTTCCGCGGGTCACAGACCATTTTGTGATTGGGGATGAGGGGCAATATCTGGTGATGGATTACATTGAGGGGGAAGATTTGCGTCAGCGTATGGAACGCATGGGTAATATTTCAGAGGATGAAGCTGTTCTGATTGGCGCAGCGCTTTGTGATGCGCTGGCTTATCTTCATACCCGCAAGCCTGCCATCTTGCACCGTGATATTAAACCGGGCAACGTCAAGATCACACCCGATGGACATATTTTCCTGGTGGATTTTGGCCTTGCCAAAGTGCTGCACGGAAGCCAGGCCACCACGACCGGCGCGCGTGCGATGACGCCGGGCTATTCCCCACCCGAACAATATGGTACCGCCCGCACCGATCCACGAACTGATATTTATTCCCTGGGTGCAACACTCTACGCTGCCTTAAGCGGTATCATCCCTGAAGACGGTCTCGCGCGTGCCATGGATAATACGCAACTCACGCCATTGCGCAAACGCAACAGCAAAGTCTCACGGCGGTTTGCTTCGTCCATTGAAAAGGCAATGGGGATTGACCCTGCTGACCGGTTCCAGAACGCGGAGGAGTTCAAACGCTCCCTGCTCGGATCTAAAACAAAGACACAGCTTTTACCCGGCGATTTTATCGTCGAGCCGCCGCCACGCGACGTTATGGAGGATCTTCAGCAGAGTTCAATTGAGAAAGCCTCGAACCCGGTGGATTACAAATCAGGAAATGGAAAAGAGGCTGTGCATGCTGAAGAGCTACCGGTTTTCAAACCTCGCCGCAGAAAGCGAAAAGGTCGTCGCCTGCTAACAATCTTATTGTGGACTCTGCTATTGCTTTCTTTAGCAATTTTTGGTGCTGTACGATTTACGCCGCAGTTTGTGCCCGCGCAAATGATGAGTTTATTGAGTCCACTCCGAAGTATAAGCTTGCCGTTTTTGCCAACCTCTCCTTCCTTCACCGCGGCCCCTCCAGCAACAGCGACTTTACGGCCGTTACCCACGGTTACTCCGTTCTCTATCCAACCCACTGGTATTTCTACGCTTACTGCTACGGCGACAGATCAGCCTACGGCACAATCTACACCTACATCGGGCAGTACGCTGATTCCTGTTGCCACATCCGTAGGAGGGGGATCGGGTCAGATTGTATTTGCATCCTCTCGTTCGGTCGTTCCACAACTTTATCTTGTCAATGCAGATGGCACGGACTTAACTCAACTCACTAATATGGACAATGGCGCCTGCCAGCCATCCTGGGCACCGGATGGAGTGCGCTTGGTATTTATCTCTCCATGCCTGGGTCGTGGTGAGATTTTCGAAACGATTTATAACGAATCAAGTTTGTATGTCGTCAATGCCGATGGGACCGGATTGAAGCAATTAACGCCCTCGCCCGGTTCGGATTTTGAGCCTGCCTGGTCACCAGATGGAAAGCAAATTGCTTTCACATCGGTACGTGATGGATTTAGGCAAATTTATGCGTTGGATGTTGACTCTCTTGCTATTACGCTTCTCACCAATACAACTGACGCCATCGAAAGCAGCCAGCCCTCTTGGTCACCGGATGGGACAAAGATCGTCTACACAGTCAAACGGGTGGGTACTTATCAGGTCTGGTCGATGAACTCAAATGGTCAGGAATCTGTTCAGCTTGTTCGAAGCGGGCAGGATCTGTGGGATTACTCGCCGGCCTGGTCGCCAGATGGCAGGACGATCTTTTTCAGCCAACGACGTTTAGGTGCCTTTCGTCCCTGGCTGATGAGAATTGACTATGAAGATTTGAGCCAGGACGCGCGCCGTATGAATTTCATTACACCGATTGAGGATGTGGAGTTTTCATCGGATGGATTTTGGATCACCTACGAAGGTATGGATGTGGATGGCAATCGGGACGTTTATTTTATGACTGTTACAGGAAGCGGTCGGACACGCCTGACGAATGATCCAAAAATTGATTTTGACCCCGCTTGGCGGCCCATGCAAAATCCATAGCGGTCTCGAACAGCTTAAAGCCTATCACTTACAAGAGTCATGGGCTTTTTCTTATACTTCTCTTATTGACGTTCCTCTTTCGCACATGATATTATTATTTACCTTCCAATAGCACTCTCCCATTGAGAGTGCTAACTGTGTGAAAAATGCCCGAACTGACAGAACGCCAGAAGACTCTTCTTCTATTAATTATCCGTGACTATATAGAATCTGCTCAGCCGGTCGGCTCGAAGCGGCTGGCCGAGCATTATCGCATTAACCTTTCTTCAGCGACCATCCGCAATGAGATGGGCGCGCTGACGGAGATGGGTTATCTGCGTCAGCCTCATACCTCAGCCGGACGTGTCCCTACGGAAGAGGGCTATCGCTATTTCGTGAGTCAGATGATGAACCAGGCTGAATTGCCCGCGTCAGTGCAAGCGACAATCTCGCATCAATTTCATCAATCACCACCGGATGTCGACCAGTGGATGACTTTGGCGGCTTCCATCCTCGCCCATCAGTCACAGGGCGTTTCCGTGGTTACTGCCCCTCACACCGACCGGGCAAAATATAAACATATTGAATTGATTTCTACACAGGGACGGCAGGTTCTGATGGTAATGGTGATGGTGGGAGGCGAGGTTAGTCAGCAGATCCTCACATTGGCAGAACCTGTTTCGCAGGAACGACTGAGCCA
>DATFQC010000088.1:0-15523 GCA_035264425.1 Anaerolineales bacterium | reverse complement strand
TTGTTTAAGCACAATCGGCCGGACCATATGCATTATGCGATGACCATTCCCTTTCTATTTCTCACCGTCCTGCAGAGCGGTGTTCTGGGGGCACTGATGACCTTTACCTCACAGCCCTGGTATCCCTACTACGCGGCTCTTACGAATCCCTGGGGATTGAGCGCGCTGCAGGATCAACAACTTGCCGGTTTGATCATGTGGATGCCCGGAGGAGCAGTCTTCACGCTCCTAACCATTGGTTATTTTGCGGCGTGGTTGCGTGCTTTAGAACGGCGCAGCGTACAGTTAAAACAGCGCGATTCACTTCAACCCCCGGGGCCTAGAATAGAAAGGAGTATCAATTGGGAGTAATAGAAGAAATTACTGGTTTTGTTCTCGGTTTCGTCGTTCTATTAGATATCTTTTTACTGATCCTATATGCCCGTGCGAATAAAACCATTATCAGCACTGGACTTTCCCATTTCGCCTGGCGTACGATGGTCAGGGTGTCCAAAATCTTTGGGCGCTGGCAGGAAACATTTCTGACTTTGTCCGGACCCCTTATTCTAGCGATGGTTTTAGCTTCGTGGGCGCTACTTTTGAGTCTCGCGACCGCGCTGATTATCCATCCAAATCTCGGCACTGGCGTTAAAGCCAACCAGGGCGAGACGCCCACAGATTTCATCACGGCGCTCTACGTGGGAGGCAGCAGCCTCTCCTTTATTGGCGCCAGTGATTTTTCCCCACAGGATTGGTTTTTCCGGCTGTTCTATCTATTGACCTCCCTGATCGGCGTCACGCTGGCTTCATTGATCGTTACCTACCTCATGGAGCTATACAGCGACCTCAAGGAACGTAATACGCTTGGCCTCAAAGTTCAGCTTTTATCTGCAGAAACGGGGGATGCAGCGGAGGTGGTTGCTCACTTGGGTCCGCATGGTCAGTTTGAGAATGGTTATAACGACTTAGTGGAGTGGTGTGCGGACACTGCCAGTGTAAAGGAGTCGCACCATTTCTACCATATGTTGTTTTACTTCCGTTTTCGTGAGCCTTATTACTCCGTATCACGGACGTCTCTTACCGCGCTCGATACAGTATCTTTGATCAAAAGTGCATTGGATAATGAGGAATATGGCTGGCTAAAGGAATCTGCCGCTGTTGATGATCTGTGGCGTGGAACCATGAAGGAATTACAAACCCTCGCCAAGTCTTTCCTTCCTGATGAAGATATCGATGTACCACCCGATTCACAAACCCGTGAACGCTGGCGCAGGCGCTATGAAGTGGGGGTGGAGCGAATTAAGGCGGCTGGACTCAAGACGACGGAAGGCGGAGTCGAAGATTATATTTCCCTGCGCACGCAGTGGGATCGTCATATTACCTTGCTTGCACCTAAATTTGCCTATGAGATGAATGAGATTGACACGGCACTAGCAAAAGTAAAGTAGTATGTCGTGGGCTTTTTGCAAAATCAGAATGCTACAGAATACCATAATTCATGAACATGATTTATCCACCTGCAGACATTTCGATCATTTAGGCTGTTTCAAACTTGACCAACTCTTCCTTCTCCAGCAAAGGTAAAAGTTCTGTTTTGAAGAACTTAAGAAACCCCTCCTGATCTGGTCCCACCTGATGGATATACACATGGTCATAACCATTTTCGTGCAAGGACTTAATGGCTTTGAGATATAAGCTTGGATTTGGTCCAAGGATCAGATCTTCCGGGATCTTTGGCTCTCCCATGGCTTCCACGGCACCTTCAAAATGTTTGGGAGTCGGCAAATCCACATGTAATAAACCTGAAACCCCTGAGACGGGCCACCATTTCTTTACTACCTCTTTTGCTTCTTCCAGGGAATAAGCCCAACAGACTTTGACTGAACCAAAACAGGGCTTCCCTGAATTATCCCCTTTCCTGAAGGATTTCACGACTTCATCGCCAGAGGTAGTACTGATTAACCCATCTGCAATCCCTGCGGCCAGTTCAGCCGATTCGGTGCCAGACGCGGCCATATAAATGGGAGGCAGCTTATCGGGAAGCGTATAGATCTGTGCGTCCCGAACCATAAAGTAATTTCCCTCATAGGAATACTCTTCCCCTTTCCAGAGCTCGCGGATGATGTGAATCGCTTCCGCTAACATTTCCTGACGAGTTTCAACCCGAGGCCATGGATATCCCAGGATATGCTCATTTAAATATTCGCCGGTACCCAGCCCCAGAAAAAAACGACCGGGCATCATATCTGCAACTGTAGCCGCCGCCTGCGCTACGATAGCAGGGTGAATACGCATGATAGGACAGGTTACACCTGTCCCTACACTCACTCGCTGGGTCACTTGCGCGATCCCACCCAGTACACTCCAGACGAATGAGCTTTGTCCCTGCTGGCTGACCCAGGGATGAAAATGATCGGAAATAATAATGAACTTAAACCCGGCGCTTTCCGCCATTTGGGCCTGAGCAATTAACTTTTTTGGTTCATGCTCTTCACTTGATAAGGCATATCCTACTTTAATCAACATTGATTTCCTTTCCTGAATTGAGAACTATCCATCCCTGGATGTTATTGATGACCCACGAAAGTTGTTTCTGGTAAAAATACCGACAGCTCGCTGAAAAGCGAGCACCAAAAGCCCGATTATTAATCCACGGGGATAAATGGATTGGGCTGTTAATGTGGTTCGAGTGGCGAGTCCTCGCCACTCGAACATTAACTGGTCTTAGACAACTCGCCGTCCAACGAATAGCGAGATGAGGAACAAGACCAGGAATACCCCAAACAAGATTTTCGCTATCCCGGCTGCGGCTCCGGCAATACTTGAAAAGCCTAGGAGTGCAGCGATCAATGCAATGATCAAGAAGAAAACTGACCAGGATAACATGGGAGTCTCCTTTCGTTTATTGATCTAACTATATATGCCCTGAAAAGGCATTGCAATTCAGGATGTTCCTGAAAATAGAGTAGGAAAACAGTGCATTGTTATAGGGCATTCCCCTAATCCTTTTAGGAATTCACCCCATAATAAGTTTTTCCCTTTACTTTTATATTAAGAAGAAAGAAAAGTGGGCAATAGCTGGCGGAGTTCGAGCAAAGTACGAGTTCTAAATTAACTAAAGGAGAGACACCATGAAGATGTTAAAAAATAGGCGTAAAAAACAGAACAAAAGAGATGCGGGGAAGATTATCACCGGTCTGCTGCTTGGCAGTCTGTTCGGCGCAACGGTAGGTTTGTTAATGGCACCTGGCTCCGGGGAGGAAACCCGCCGCCGGATCTCAGAAGGCGCCGTTGGAGTTCAGGAAAAAATGAAAACTGCCGCTGGCAACGTGGAAAGCCGGGCTCGAGAATTGGCAGAAAATGTCAATGATAAGGTAAAAGGATCTACTGCTCAGCGCACAACTGCTTACACAGAGAGCTAATTATTAAAGTCAATCTGGAACAGAAAAATATTTGAAGATTGGAAGCTTACTTTTACATAAGTAGAGATACCTGCCATTTTGTGGACGAAGGATAAAACGCAAAATTCCAGAGAGCCACTCAAGGAGTGGGTATCTCTTTTATTCTCATAGGGCAAGAATGGATCTGATTAAAGTACTCCTGGTAATCGAGGTTCGACTCATTGGCAATATATTTGCTTCTGTCTTGGGAGAAGAAACAGATATAAAGGTTGCCGGCTGTGTAACGACTCTGAAGGGTGCGCTTGAATTTATCCACACACAGGAAGTGGATATCGTTTTGGTAAGCGCAGGGTTACCAGACCAGGGCGCACTGGAGTTTACGCGTGCGGTCATAGAGCGCGGTCTTTCCACCAAAGTACTGGCGCTGGGACTTTCGGAAGAAAATAAGAATGAAGCGCTTCGCTACATCGAAGCAGGCGCGTGTGGTTATATTCTTAAAGACAGTTCTGTGACGGATCTCATTGAAGCGATTCGATTGGCCCAAAGGGGAGAGGCACAAATTTCTGGCAGAATTGCGGGAGCGATGATGGAACGTCTCTTTTACCTGGCCAGAATGTTTTCTGCAGTTGAAAATAAAATGGATGGAGATGTTCGATTAACGTCACGCGAGCTTGAGGTATTACAGTTCATTGGGGAGGGCCTGACCAACCAGGAAATTGCTGCCCGTTTGGTTGTGGAAGTTGGAACTGTAAAAAATCATGTGCATAGCATCCTGGAGAAATTGAATGTAAGCAATCGGGAGGAAGCTGCCTCCTATTTGGCTTTCATAAAGAAATAGCAGGATGATAATAAAGTTGAAAGACTTTTTCATGAATGAAAAAAGCAAAAATAGATACCCTATTTTGAAAAGGGAGTATCTTCCAATATAGGTAGGTGGATTCCCCATTGTGATAAGGACCGCTAGCTTTTATAGTTATGACAATCCACATGATAAGGAGATTGAGTAGTGAACGAGTATCCGCAGGTTTTATCTGCCACCACCATTGTTGGTGATAAAGTTCTCAACACCGCTGGAGAACAGCTTGGAACGATCAAGGATTTGATGATCGACCTTGATGATGGGCTGATTGCCTACGCTGTATTATCCTTTGGCGGGATTTTGGGGCTCGGCGATAAACTATTTGCGATCCCCTGGGAAGCACTGATATTAGATACTGAAAATCATACTGTCATTCTGGATGTGGACAAGGAAGTTTTGAAGAACGCCCCGGGGTTTGATAAAGATCATTGGCCGGGTACTGCCGAATATGAGGCAGGCTGGCTTATGGATATTTATGAGTACTATGGCTATTCACCCTACTGGATGCCTGATGAGCAGGAGGAGAATCAGGAGTAAAGTGCACTTGTTTGGGGGTAACAGGGATGTACTGGCAAAGAATACGCTCCGACCACTTGTGGTCGGAGCGTATTCTTTTATCTGCGGGGAGACAAGCTCAATTTCTTAAGAAGAGATAACCGCTCCGTGAAACGAGTTGATTATCCACCCTCCGAGCTGCGTGCATAAATCGTCACTAGGATTTCATGGGTCTTGCCATCTTCTGAAAGAGGAATGAATCCATCGGTTAATTCTTTGCCGTCCATCGTCATTTGATTCTTTTCGCGCTTCTGGTTTCCCTGATTTTTCACAAGAATGTGATAGAGCGAGTTTCCAAACCGATAATTGATTTGATACTCAGGCCAATCGTTGGGAATACAAGGATTGATGTGCAGATGGTCTCCGGTGCGTTGTACGCCGAGGATCATTTCTGTGCCCAGGCGATACATCCAGCTTGCCGAGCCGCTATACCACGTCCAGCCACCGCGCCCGATGTATGGGGCGACACTATAGACATCCGCGGCGACAACATAAGGCTCAACCCGATAGCGATTGATCTTTTCAGGTGTGTCAGCGTGATAGATGGGATTGATAAGATGGAACAATTCGGCCGCGCGGTCATTCTGACCTAATTGTGCAAATGCCCAAATCGCCCACAACGCGGCATGCGTATATTGTCCACCATTTTCACGGACACCGCGTGGATAACCTTTGATATAACCGGGATCGCGGGCAGTCCGTTGGAAAGGCGGCGTAAAAAGTAATATCAATTCATCTTCAACACGGATCAGGTCTTTATAAACTGATTCCATCGCCTGAATCGCGTGCTCGGAATCTGCATTCCCTGAGATGACTGCCCAGGACTGCGCGATGGAGTCGATCTTGCATTCATTGTTCGCGGAGGACCCAAGCCGCGATGAATCATCATAGTAAGCGCGCAGGTACCATTCTCCATCCCAGCCGTTTTTCTCAAGCGCCTTGTGGATCGCACCGGTGTGTGCACGATATTCATTCGCTCGCTTGTGGTCATCCATCAAGTCACAAATTTCAGCAAAATTGGTCAGCGTGGAAGACAGAAACCATCCCAGCCAAATACTCTCACCTTTTCCACGAATTCCAACGCGGTTCATGCCATCGTTCCAGTCATGCGCGCCAATCAAAGGAATCCCATGCGGACCGCTGGTGATCCCCTTGACAATGGCGCGGCAGCAATGTTCGTAGAGTGTATTGACCTCACCCGTCGGGAACTGTCCATAGCGCTCCTGTTCATCGGCTTTCAACGGTTCTGCACTTAAGAAGGGAATCTTCTCGGTAAGGATGGATGAATCTCCGGTCACGCTTACATAATGAGCGGTGACATAAGGCAGCCAGAGCAAATTATCAGAACAACGTGTGCGAAGGCCGCGGCCTGCCGGTGGATGCCACCAGTGCAACACGTCACCTTGCTCGAACTGGTGTGCCGCTGCATCGAGAATATGGGCCCGGATGAGATCAGGCCGCGTGTGGACGAATCCCATGGCATCCTGCAATTGGTCGCGGAACCCATACGCGCCGCTGGACTGATAAAAAGCCGTGCGTCCCCAGAAGCGACAGGCAAGCGATTGGTAAAGCAGCCAGCGGTTTAACAACAAATCCATGCCCGCATCTGGAGTGTGAACTTGAGTCTGTTCAAGAATATCATCCCAGAATTTATCCAGGGCTTGCCAGGCCTTCTCCACATTTTCAATATTTTGGAAGTGACTGATGAGTCTTTCTGCATCCGCGTGGTCGGTCCCCTGGCCCAGAAGGAAGGTTATTTCTTTTGTTTCACCCGGTTGGAGCCAAAGCAGGGACTGCAAGACAGCACATGTGTCAATGCCTGTTTCTACCCGCGCGGTGAGACCCACCCGTTCCAACGCCGCGGGCCGTATATAGTTGCCAAGTTCCCCAAGAAATTCTGTGCGGCTCGCTGTCACGCCAGTCGGTTCACGCGTGGAGGCCAGGAAGGCGACATGCTGCCCAAAATCCGTGTTGTAAAGATTGCGCGCCAGCAACGCGAAATGATTGGATAAAAATTCAGGGGCAATATAAGGCGTGGTGTTCTCACGTGCCACACCCAGTACCCATTCTGCATAATAGGTGACCGTGATGCGACGCATACGTTTGGTGGCGTTATGGAGTTTTAGCCGGATCACTTTGACGGGTTCTTCTGGAGCGACGAAGATGGTCACGCTCTGTTCCAAGCCATGACTTGCATGTTCAAAAATGGAATAACCTGCTCCATGACGGATAAGGTAGGGCGCGTCTGCGCGCGCCGGAAGAGGAGTAGGCGACCAGATCTGGCCAGTGTCTTCGTCACGCAGATAAATGACTTCAGAAGGCGTATCACTCACAGGGTCATTTCGCCAGGGCGTAAGTCGATTTTCACCACTATTCTGTGACCATGTTGTTCCCATGCCTGATTCTGAAACCAAACAACCAAACTCTGACGTGGCAATCACATTTGTCCAGGGCGCGGGTGTCCACTGATCACGCTCGAGATAGACAACGTATTCACAGCCATCTGGAGTGAAGCCACCCAATCCATTATCAAAGAGCAGGTTTGTTGGCCGCTGGATTTCTGTCTGCGGGTCCAATGAGGGAACCAAGGGTTCGATGGGTGTAAACCGCGGGAGTCGGACCGGACTCGCGTCCAGTTTGGATAATTGCCGCTCAAGCGGACCCGCTTCCCCATCCAGCACGACACGGGCAACGGTCATTAAAAGAACCCGCTCTGCCTCATTCATCTGATCTTCCTGGAGAATAAAAATGCCACCGCGTTTGCTGATCCAGGTATCGCTGGCGGTGCGCTCAAGCAGGCGATAGATTCTGCCTTTGAAACCCTGCTCATAACTGGTTTCGCGCTGGTTGAAGATAACGAGGTCAATCATCAAGCCACGTTTGCGCCAATAGGTATGCGCCAGAATGACTTCGCCCAGCAGGTCAAGATCGGCTTCCTGTTTCATGCGTATGAGCAGAACAGGATAATCGCCAGAAATGCCGAATGACCATAAGCCGGGCTGTCCAAGTGTATTGGCGTTTAGGATTGCTGGTTCCGCGCGTAAGGCATTGGAGAGATACAGCATTGGGGAAAGAAGTTTTTGAAATTGTTCAACGTCTTGGGATGTGATCTCCAACTGTGTGAGTTCATGTTCGGCCTGTATGCGAATCTCCTGAGTGGCCCTGCCTATTTGTGACCAGCGATGATAACGGCGAGCGAGGTCAATGATTTCCTTGCGAGAATGAGCGGTCAGTGTGATGAAAGCAAGTTGAACTGTTTGATAAGGTTCGAGGATAACTTCAGCCTGCATTGAACAAATAGGATCAAGAGTCGCGCCGGTGGTACCTGAAAGCAGGGAGGCTTGATTGGAATTTAAGAACACCGCGGGGCGCCGCAGTGTGCCACCTCGCCCAAGAAATTTAGCCCGATCTGTTTCATATCCTGTTAAACTCACATCTTCATGGTTGCTTGTAAAAAAATGTGCCATGTAAACAGGCTTTTCCTCTGCGGAACGCGGGCGTCGTCGGAAAAGTAGGAGTTGTTCTTTGGGTAGAAACTCGCTTTCAATGAACATTTTGTTATAGGCCGGGTGACGCAGATCAACAGCTTGCTGGGTAAGGATAATCTCTGCATAGCTGGTGAGCGCAAGAACGCGCGAGTGATCGCCATGGTTGGTGAGATGTATCCGCCTGATTTCCACATCTTCATTCGCGGCTATAGTGACCACTGTCCGCAGAACAATATCTCCATCCTGTCGTTCGAATTCGACGCGATGAGGATAAAAATTCACTTCGCTCCGGTCAGGAGGTGCCATGGTTGGCTGGTGGGTGACGGACCATAACTGTCCGTTCAGGCGGTCTTCCACATAAATCCAACTGCCGCGATCATCTAAGGTGGGATCATCCCGCCAGCGCGTCAGTTCCATATCCTCCCAGCGACTAAAGCCCGAACCGGCCGCGCTGATGAGCAGGCTATAGTTTCCATTTGATAAACAATGGATCTTGGCGTGAGGCGCTTCTGGCGAAACGCGCCACGGGTCGAGGGAAATCGTTTTATAGGCGTTACGGATTGAATCCATTTGCTGATGACGAGGGTGCTCAGTCGGCGCGTGAGTTGGCGTTTGTTCCTGCAAAAGCAATTCGATGCTTTCGATGCGTGGGTCTGCATGGAAGCGTCGGATCATGCGCCTATCAAACAGATAATTACAAATGGACAGCAGACTCATACCCTGGTGGTGAACCATGAACGAGCGGACAATGGCGTGTTCTTCGCCGGTCTTTAGACGATCCTGCGTAAAATCCGCGGATTCATAAAGACCATAGGTTCCCCACATTTTCAGGCTTTCAAGGCGTGCAAGGTTTTGCATGACTGCCTGAGGCAGGAAAGGCAGTGCCAGCATGGAGGCGTAGGGTGCCACAACCAAATCCTCAGATAAGCCGCGCTTATAACCCAGGGTTGGGATGCCAAACGCTTTGTACTGATAAACTTGGACGGCATCAAAACCATAAAAGGCGGCTTCGGAAGTTCCCCAGGGAATATGATGCTCTGAGCCATAGCGGATCTGCTCTTCGATAGCCACTCGGCAACTTTGATCCATCAGCGTGTTAGGGTAGCTCTCCATGAACAAAGTAGGCATTAGATATTCGAACATGGTGCCGCTCCAGGAAAGCAGACAGCGCATGTTCTCAATTTCCGTCAAGGGGCGGGCGAGATAAAGCCAGTGATCTTGAGGAACATCGCCGCGTGCGATTGAGATCAGGCTGGCGATGCGCGCCTCCGAAGCGATAAGGTCATAGTAATTAGCGTCCAGCCTGCCCGACTCAACGTTATAGCCGATATGGAAGACATGTCGCTGTGGGTCATAGAGAAACCCAAATGGCATAGATTGAAAGAAAGCCTCAGTTCTCGAAGCGAGGACGGAATAATTGTCCAGCAAGGAGACAGCATTTTTCCGTGCGGACTCCAGATCATAGGCCAATGTTTCACACCATTCGAATGCAGCTTTGTCATTTTCATCCAACAGGCTGGTGATCTCCTCGATAAGATTATTTGCCCGTTTGCAAATATCAGGGATTTCCCCCAGCCGAGGATGCAAAGACAGATTTTCTTGCAGCGCTTTCCAGGCCTCCATTAGTTCAGATTTTGGTTTCGGCTGACCAGAGTCGGGCATATTTGCCAGGGCAAGTAACCAGGGAGCCAGCACTTGAATATCGATACGGATGCGCCTTAATTGATGGCGCACACGGTCGATCCAGATTGAAAGCTTGCGTGTGGCCTCTGGTGCAGAATCTTCATCAGATTGTTGGATCGCTTCCCAGAGCATCGCTTCCAACTCTACTTGACCTTCCTTGAACAATTTCATTAGCAAAATTGGCGAGAATTGATTTGAGTCATTAAGAACCTGTACCTGAGCCTGTAAAGAAGTGATGGCCGTGTTTAATTCGTTAGCAGCCTGACCCAGATTTGCTTCCTCAAGACTAAGGGAAAGCATGCCGAGCGTGTCGAGCAACCCTTCCCAATTGATCACCGGAGTTTGCACCATTTCATAACACCCCTGGCGCAGGACGATCAAGCACGCAGCCAGATTGCCACTATCCACAGTGGAGATATAACGCGGCGGCAGTGGAGCAAAGGTGCGCGTGTCATACCAGTTCAGAAAATGACCACGGACGCGTTCCAGAGAATCCATGCTGTCAAATGAATCGCGCAAGCGCAAGGAAAGTTCCAAGGGACCGATGTAGCCTAAGTCATGTGCAGAAAGCGTCGAAAGCAGCATCAGGCCGATGTTGGTAGGGGAAGTGTGATGAGCCACCAGGCCGCGCGGGCTTTCCTGAAAATGATCCGGCGGGAGCCAGCGATCTTCCGGACCCACAAAGTGTTCAAAGTACAACCAGGTGGAACGCGCCAATAAACGAAGCTTGTGCTGCTGCGCAGGAATAATCTTGCTCTCAGATTTTTTTGTAGGTTGGCTGATACGCGTAGCAATATACGGAGCAGCCATCCAGCCGATTAAGAGAGGTAAAGCACTCAAGAATGTTTCAGGATATAAAACTAATAATAAGATGGAGAACAAAAATGCCAATAATGGAGCAATGATCATAGCCTGCCAGGCCGATTTCAAGTGCAGCCTCTTGCCAAAAAGTTGGACAGTGTGCGCGGCACTCACCCATTGCAGCAATCTTTTATGAGTAATAAATAACCGTGTCAGCGTCGTTGTGATCGCGTCGAAAATAATATAGGATTCGTGAGGCAGGAAGATGATCTCGAACAACGAACGAAGTGTTGCCAAACGTAACGGACGAGTCACAACGGTTGAGTGTTGTTTGGAAAAACTGTGGTGCAGCTCAGCAATAAAATTGCTCACGATCGCCATCAGATAAGGGGATAACGCGAAGATCATCCAGATCAGGCCGTAACCAGGCAACAATAGCCATCCGCTAATAAGGAATGCCAGGATGGTAGGCGGTACCAAGCTGCGGCGCAGGTTATCAAAGAGTTTCCAGCGATCGATAGAGGAAAGAGTGTTGGGTGCTTTACCTTCCGTCCGGTGTGGCACTTCCGTTCGAAGCCAGGGCAGAAGCTGCCAGTCGCCGCGCACCCAGCGATGCAGGCGATCGGTATAGATCAGGTAGTGAGGTGGATAATCTTCATACAACACAACATCGGTGACCAGCCCACAACGTCCCTGCATACCTTCGAATAGATCGTGGCTTAACAGCCGGTTTTCAGGGATCTTGTTCTGTAGACTTTTCTGGAATGCCCGCACGTCATAAATACCTTTGCCGACATAGTTGCCTTCATCGAACAAGTCCTGATAGGCATCAGATACGGCGAGCGTATAAAGATCAATGGCGGAATCTCCTGAATAAACGCGCGTAAAAAGAGATTGATTCGCAGCGGCCGGTCTCACCTGGACCCGCGGCTGGAGGATCGTGTGACCGGCTTTAATCTCGCCGGACGTTGGATCAAATTCTGCCTGGTTCAATGGATGTGCCAGCGTGCCGATCAACTGACGTGCGGATTCACGCGGCAATACTGTGTCGGCATCCAGTGTTATCACATAGCGGATGGTTGGTAAAATGCTCAAGTCTCCGAATTTGACAGTGAAGGTGGTTGAGTCGCTACCGCTTAATAATTTATTGAATTCCTCGAGTTTGCCGCGTTTGCGTTCCCAGCCCATCCAGCATTCTTCGCTTTCGTTCCACTTCCGTTCACGGTGAAAAAAATAAAAGGGATGGTAGCCCTGATTGCCATATTTTTTGTTCAACTGTTCAATTGCGGCTTTGGTTTGTGCAATTGGCTGGTCATCCGCGGGCATCTCCTTTTCAGGCGCGTCCGCGAAGTCAGTGATCAACGCAAAAAAAATGTTTGGGTCGCTATTACCGATAAAATGACGCTCGATCTGGCTGAGCAGGAGAGGGGCATCCCGTTCTGTCGCGAGCAAGGCTGGGATAACCACCATGGTCTTATATTCTTCTGGAACGCCGTTATCGAAATTGAGCTTGGGAAGTGTGCGCGGTGGAATGATGGCTACGACCAATCCATTAATAATATCAATCGATACAGAAGTAGCCGGCAGGATAGTTAGAATTCCGGCCAGAATCAGTTGAAGAGTACTCCCTCCGGCTTGCATTGCATAATAACCAGCGAGTAAAACAAATAGAAAGGTTAGGGCAACAATACTTCCCAAATAGCTGGTTGTGGCATTTTTTTGGATGAACCGAATGAGTCTGACTGAAAACTTTGAATGGAAGTTGATTCGAGTCTCCAGCACTTCCCTGCCGGACGCGAGGAAGTAATATCCAACATGTTTCTCACGCGTAGAAACGCCTGCCTGTGCAAGCTGTACTGTCTGTGTTGCAATATCTGCTTCGCTCATGGTTGAACCATGTGCCAGTTCTTCAATGACACTGCGGTAATGATTGCGCGTCTCAAAATACATTTGAGCGTAAAGCCCAGCCGGGTCGCCACGTAAAATTTGTTCGAGAAGGCTGGTCGATTCAAAGAATGCTTTCCAATCCTGAGTGGCCAGCAGGCGCAGATCCAAAATGGAGTTAGCGACAATTTCATTAGGGTCAACCTGATCCGGTGTTTCGGTCCGTCTCTGAAGAACGGTCTGAGACATTGAATCCCATTTCAGCTGGGTCGCGGCTGCTAATGCTTCTGCCAGAGATTCAAGCACGGCCAGCCTCAGCATCAATGGCAATGCCCAAAGCTCCCCCGTCGTGAGCGGAGTTACCTTCTGAAAGACTTGAAGAAAATTTTTAATCTGTTCAATATCAAGGCGTATATTCTCCCCCTGCGTGTTCGAGAGTGCAATCAGATAAATGCGCGGCCAGCCAGCCTGTGTTTTGGGGAGACGCTGGTAGTAATCTGCTGGTAAATCTTCTTCCACCTGGCGGATTGCCTGCTCAATGATATAGAAATTGTCAAGCAACCACTCCGCAGTCTGGGATGTGGAGACCTGTGCTTTGTTGGTTTCGTCAAAATAGTCAAAGCATTCCTGGAAGAAATCCGTAAACTGTTTTAAGCGGGTGGGAATATAGAAATTTGTACGCCGTGGCACACACTTGTTTAACTCATGAGCCAGTTGAGAAATGGTTTCTTCAGATCTATTGTTGGGTAAGGAAGTATTCTGTTGTACAGGATCGGCTTGCTGTGTCGGCGCGGTGTTTTGCATTGATCAATGTCCCTGGCCTTCTCTGACTGCCATTTCGGCACGTGTCTGATGAATTTCTGTGACAGGCATGTCCTGCATGATCATGAGGGAGGTGTTTCCATAAGCAATAAAACTAGTTGTTACGTTTCCATAGGGCCAGCGCCTCTCTCCTGAGTAGCCATGAGCGGCCAGCAGCATGAGATCAGCATTAGATTCTTCCACCATATCATGCAGCACAGCAACGGCATTATCACCGACAGAAACGTGAGCTTTCAGCTTCAATTCCTTCGGGAATTGATTGATAAGTTGTTTAAAGTAATGGGTGGCTGCCTGGTAGTTCCTCTCAACAAACTTATTGACCAATTCTGTATCTTCCTCCGAGAGGGGAAAACGGTTGATCGCTTGTGGTTTTTCGATAGCACATTCAAGAATAACCTGGGACTTGTGGAATTGTGCCAGACTGATAGCAAATGGAAGGACGAACTCCGAACGGGGTGAACAGTCCATTCCAACGAATAATCGTTTATAACGGATCTTTGTCGTTCCCGTGGAGGTGGGCAGATAGGCGCGTACCAGTAGGGTGGATTTATAAGAACGCAGAAGAATCTTCTGAACCACACTGCTGACATTCCAGCCGCTTAATCCACTGTTTCCATGCGTGCTGAGAGCGATCAAATCCACATTGTTGTTGTGGGCGAAATCGATCACGCTATTGGCAGGGTTTCCCTCCAGAATAAATGACTCGACTGCCAAAACACCAGACTTGTTGAACTGACCCACAATCTGCTCGAGATATTTTTCTGACTTTTGTTTTTGCAGATGCCATTCCACCGGGTCAACGGCCGGACTCCCGTTCCCATTATGAGGGTGTTGCAAAACGTGCAGCAGTGTCACACGTGCATTCATTGCTGGCGCGATCGCCATGACATGCGGCAAGACGCATTCGGCAAGGGTAGAGCCATCCAGTGGAACAAGGATGTGATTAAACAAAGTAGCCTCCATACTATAAAGAAATTATTTCTACAATGAGAGCGCCAATGTCTTTCAGCTTTGTTCCCCCGACGGATAAATTATAGTACAAAAACTTATTTCTTTAATTAAAACGAAAGATCTGGAGATTATTAACGCAAAAAGCCAGAAAATTCTGGCTTTTAATTAAAAATCTGACTTAAATAGCCGAAGGAAGACTACTTGACGACGTTGAAGAACAAATCAACAACCCGTGGGTCAAAGTGTTTGCCAGATTGTTCGCGGATATAAGTCAGAGCATCTTCCTGTGACCAGGCCGGACGATAGGGGCGATCGGAGGTGAGCGCATCCCACACATCGACAACCGAGAACAAGCGCGCGACGATAGGGATTTCCTCGCCTGTCAGCCCGCGCGGATAACCTGTCCCATCCCACTTTTCGTGATGCGTCAGAGGAATCTCGAGTGCAGGCCGCAAATATTCAATTGGGAATAGCATGTCATAAGCCAATTGTGGATGCGTGCGCATGATCTTCCATTCTTCATCCGTTAATTTATCAGGCTTGTGCAAAATGGAATCGGGAATACCGATCTTGCCCATGTCATGCAGGAGGGCGCCCCGGCGTATATGCATAATATCGTTATCACTTATGCCTAGAGCCTGAGCCAGCCTTACGGTCAATTGGGTTACGCGCCGGCTGTGGCCCTCCGTCTCCCGATCACGCAGATCCAGAGCATGCGACCAGCCTTCAATTGTCGCTTCATACGCATCGAGGAGCTGTGTATTTGCCTCCCGAAGTTTGGCGCGTTCCTGGAGCAGTTTTTGATAACGGTTAAGGCGTGTAATTCCCATCAGACGGGCGCGCAATTCATAGCGATCAAACGGCTTGGAAATAAAATCGTCCGCCCCGGCTTTCAATGCGTGGAGCAGGGATTCGCGGTCATCTAACGCGGTCAGGATGATGATTGGAATTTCCGCGATCTGCGGATCATTGCGAATGCGCTGGCAGACCTCGAACCCGGTCATGCCCGGCATCATCACGTCCAGCAGGATCACGTCCGGCAAAAGCTTTTTTGCCTTTTCAATCGCCTGCAGGCCATTTTCTGCCATTTCAAGTTCGTA
>DATFQC010000087.1:0-3453 GCA_035264425.1 Anaerolineales bacterium | reverse complement strand
GCAACGGCAGGGCAGGAGTTCACTGAAAATGGGACCAACATTTATAGCTTCAAGGCGAATGCTACAACAAAGGAAGTGCAGGATTTTTACAAAGATAAGATGACTGCCATCGGATGGAATCAATCATTTAGCATGCCGGGTGGAAGCGAAGGTGGATTTATGGCTTTCCAGAAAGACAGCAGCTTTCTCACAATCGTAATCACTTCCTCAGAGGATACCGTTGTCGTGCTTTTGACGCTGGCTTAAAGACAGAGTACATTGATAGTTCAAAGGACGGGCATATGCCGTCCTTTGTTGTTTTAATGAGCCTATATTGCATTCAGTTATAATGCCTGCAACTTTTCAAAGAGAGGGCCTTGTGAAAAAAACCATTGTTGCCAGTCTGCTTTTCTCCATGCTTGTTCTCAGTGCCTGTTCCAATTTCGTACAAACAAACCCGACCACTATTCCAACATTCACCCTTTCTGCTATTCCTACCCTTATCCCGACCTATACACCGTTACCCCCTGCTTTGACAGCGAATGTTGTTTCTGAATGGAATGGAATTCCCATCATGCCCTATGCAACCGCAGGGGCAGGTGATACTGAGGGTTACGTCTTTACAGTGAAAGCCACTGCACAACAGGTACAGGACTATTATCAAGCCGAGCTTGGAAAATTAGGCTGGCAGCTACTTGCCACAGGAGAGGGAGATGCCTCTCTAAGCTTTGTGAACAACGCCTCTGAAACTCTTACGGTTGGTATCGTCACAAAAGGAGATGAAGTTCTTGTACTTTTGGTGAAATAGGTTTTGATCTTTGGGGAACATTTTCTTTTGGCTCACGTCAGGGTATTAATCGATTCGTACGGGGAAATTAACTTTTTGAAAGGAGGGCCCATGACCTGATAGGAGTCTGTGAACAACAGGTGCGCCGACCTGATGTTCGTTTCAATTCGTGTTCCAAAAACTTAATCAATAGGAGAAGAAGCATGTTCACCAAACGCAATGCCCTGATGATGGGCATCCTGTTCATATTGCTATTTACCTCCGCTTGCGGTGCAGCAGCAACCCAAGCGCCTGCTGCAACGGAAAACCCTTCCTATAATTACGCTCCGGAAGAATTGGCTGCAACAGAGGCTCCCGCTGCAACAGAAAACCCTTCCTACAGCGACAATCCTGAGTGGCCAGCTTCCACGGAAGCGCCTGCCGCGGAGGCACCCGCCGCAGGCTATTCATCTGACCAGCCTCTTCCAAACTCAAATCCCTCCATTCCTCCATCCAATCGACAACCCTATGACATGTTCTTCGAGAACTATGGGGTCAATCCTTCCATAGAGACTCAAGATGATCATCTCTCCACATTCGCGCTGGATGTGGATACCGGTTCGTATACAGTCATGCGCAATTATCTAAGTGATGGGAATCTGCCGCCCTCTGATTCTGTGCGCGTGGAAGAATATGTCAATTACTTCGATCAGGGCTACGCCAACCCATCGCCGCATCAGGCTTTTGGAATTAACATGGATGGCGCGCCGTCGCCATTTACGCAAAGCGAGCGTTATCAAATGGTACGCGTGGGCATTCAGGGCTATCAGGTGCCCGATTATGAACGCAAGAATGCCTCACTCACGTTCGTGATCGATGTCTCTGGATCCATGGATATGGATAACCGCCTCGGATTGGTCAAGCGATCCCTGGAGTTACTGGTCGAGCAGTTGGGACCGCGTGACAGCGTCGGGATTGTTGTCTATGGATCAGATGCCCGCGTCGTGCTGGAGTCGACCTCTGGTTCCGATAAAGGAAGAATTCTCGTTGCGATTTACAGCCTACACCCGGAAGGCGCCACTAACGCCGAAGCCGGGATTCGTCTGGGCTATCAAATGGCGATGCTTGCCTTCAACCCTGAAGGCATCAATCGCGTCATCGTGTGCTCGGACGGCGTGGCAAACGTCGGCGTGACAGGACCGGATGCGATCCTGGAAGAAGTAAGACACTATGTTGAGGAAAATGTCACGCTCACCACGATTGGTTTCGGCATGGATAACTACAACGATGTCTTGATGGAGCAATTGGCCGATAATGGGCAGGGATTCTATGCGTATGTAGATGACATGCGCGAAGCTCGTCGTCTCTTTATTGATCAGATTACGGGAACTCTGCAAACCATCGCTATGAATGCCAAAGTGCAGGTGGATTTCAATCCTGAGGTCGTCAAGCGTTACCGCCTCGTGGGCTTTGAAAACCGTGCGATTGCGGATAACCAATTCCGTAATAATACGGTGGATGCAGGTGAAATCGGGGCGGGACATTCAGTCACGGCTTTATACGAGGTCAAGCTATATCCGGAAGCGTATGGCAACATCGCAACGGTCTTTATGCGTTGGCAGGATCCCGATACCCGCCAAGTTGTGGAACTCTCTAAGGATTTCAACACCAGTGAACTTACAAGAGATTTTGAATCCGCTGATCCCTATTTTCAACGCTCCGTTGTGGTCGCGGAGTACGCCGAAATTTTGAAGGAAAGCTACTGGGCCGAGGAAAGTTCACTTCGCTATGTTTACCACGAGGCAGAACGGATCAGTGAATTGCTTCCCCCGGATGAAGACATGAGCGAGTTCATGGAATTGATTCGCCGTGCAAGCCATCTGACCGACTGAGCGAGACCTTACGAAGTTCCTTTTGAGTAAGCCTTGTATCCTAAAACGGGGTCTTTGCAAGGTTGAAAGCAAAGTGGAGTCAGAGTTCTCTGACTCCACTTTTCACGTGCGTATCTGTTTACTTGTTTACTGCTTCTACGCCTTATATTTCCAATTCTGCACATCCCAGGTCATGCTGCCCCACGTGCTGACGGTGTAGCCCGACAGCTTGGAACTGAATCCATAGCCATCCTGGAAGAGATAGATGTAGTCCTGGACAGCATCTTCCTGAATCATTTTTCCCAATTGGCAATAGGCATCCCGCCGCGCGGCCTGATCGAAGGTGCCTCCCGCAGTATTGATCGCCTCATCCGCCTTGGGGTTTTGCCAGCGGAAGTAATTCCCGCCATCTGGGTTGTCGGCGCTGGGGATGTTTGTGGAAAGATATGAACTTTGCACATCTCCCTGCGGTTCGAGATAATATCCGCGGTCGAAGATGAGCATATCGTAATCGCCCGTCATACGCGGGGAACCATCGGAAAACGAGCCGAAGATAATCGAGAAATCATAGTTTTGAATAGTGGCTTCGATGCCCACTGCCTTGAGATTTTCAACGATGAATTGTTCGGTGCGGTCCAGCGGATCAAAATTTGTGTAGCCCTGGAGTTCCAGAGAAAGGCGCGTGCCGTCTTCTGCATATTTTGCGCCCTTCGCCACCCGGATGCCATCTGATCCTTCTACCCAGCCAGCATCTGTCAGCAGCTGTTTGGCTTTCTCCGCTTCGAAGTTGTACTTGCGCGGGATGTCACATTTATACCAGCCATAGGCAAACGGGCT
>DATFQC010000086.1:0-3950 GCA_035264425.1 Anaerolineales bacterium | reverse complement strand
AGGTTCCATAACGCGTGCAGGAATGCAGACGTGAGCAAAAGAAGAACAGCAAGAATAGGCATAACAGCAGTGAATTTACCATAAAATACCCGTCTACTATTGTTGGCAAAGTGTAAACATGGATTGATACCATTTCAGGATTCACATGCTATACTGTTCGGCAATTAACCAAAAGGAGACTGTATGAAACCCTTGAAGCCCCTATTCTTATTTACGGCATTAATCCTGCTTGTTGGTTTAGCCTGTTCAGCACTTGGAGGGGGAGCCCCTGCGCCTGCGTCTACCCAACCCCCGCCTCCTACGCAAGCACCGGTGCAAGTCCAGCCCACCGAGTCTGCACCCGAGCCGACAGAAGTCCCGGCCACGGAAGAAGCTCCCGCTACTGAAGTAGCACCGCCGGCACCTTCCACGTCACAGTTCTACACCGAGGAATTTGATACCGAAGAGTCCACAAATAATTGGGACAGCTTCACCCTTGGTTCCGGGAAGGATACAGACCTTGTCATCAAACAGGAAGATGACCATCTACTATTCGATCTTGGAGATAAAGATCTCTACGTTTATTATATGTACACGCCGTACGAGTATGACGATGTAGCCATCAAGCTAAATGCTGAAAACCGCGGGCGCAACAACAACAACGTTAGCCTGGTCTGCCGAATGAGTTCGGATGGAAAGCAGTGGTACGAGTTCAGTGTGGAAAGCGGTGGCTTATGGTATTTATATGCCGTGGATGGAAAATACAATATCATTTCCAATGGGGGTACACAGGCACTCAAACAGGGCAAGGAAATCAACGAGTACGCGATGACCTGTAAGGGAGATGAGATCACTCTGTCGATCAATGATCAAAAAGTCAAGACCGTTACGGATACCATGTATGGTTTCAACAGTGGTTTGGTGGGGTTCAACATCTCGTCCCTCAACGTTCTGCCCATTACTGTGAATGTGAACTCGTTCGAAATCAGCCAGCCATAATTGAAGATAGAAATAAAAAGAAAGAAGAGACCTCTGCACGCAGAGGTCTCTTCTTTCATATAAGGCAGCGACAACCTATCATGATTTACGAGTAAGTTTGGCGGCTTCACTGGAAGGATCGCCCCTACCATCCATCAATACAACGGCAACCGCGCCCCGGTGACTTTAGACGCTTCATCTGAAAAGAGGTACATCATCGCGGCGACGATTTCTTCAGGGGTTGTGCCAGTCCCTTTATTGTTAACATCAATCGCGCGAACCTGGAGGATGTTTGCAGTCACGCCTTGCTCTTTCAGCTCGGCAGATAAGGTCAGGACCAGGTTTTCCTGTGCGGCTTTTACAGCCGTGTACGTCCCTGTTTTGCCAGGCGGATCCGGTACGGTGGATGCAGAAACGATCATCACACGTCCCCATCCAGTTTTAATGAGATGGGGGCCGAAGGATTGAAACAAATGGAACGTTGTCCAGATGTGCTGACCAATCATAAAATCCAGATCTTCGGCGCTTGCTTCAACAAGAGTCTTGCCGCCAACCCAGCCGCCCACGAGATGGATAAGAGCGTGGACTCCGCCAAATTTAGTGGCAACAGCTTCCGCGGTAGCGTGAAGCGCTTTTCCATCCCGCAGATCGATTACAGAAGCGAAGATTCGGTCAGGGGGGAGATTCAATTCGCGGGTCAAGGCATCCAGTTTATTTTGATCGTGACCCAGCAAAACCAGTGAACATCCGCACGCAGCAAAGGCTTGGGTGGTTTCGCTCCCAAGCCCACCGGTCGCGCCGGTGATCACAACCGTTTTACTCATTCATTTCCTCGATCTGAGCTTCACTCATGCCTTCGACAATCGGGCGGTCATATTGTTCATCCAAATGTGGCTTGCCGTGGAAATCGATCATATGACCGGACTTGGCAGCTTTCGTTTCAAGATAAAAAAGGTTATGCTCATTGGGCTCCATAATGTGCGGAATTCGTCCATTGATTTGGATGCCATATTGAGTCAACTGACTGATCTTCTTCGGATTATTGGTCATTAACTGGACCGACTGGATCTTGAGCGACATCAACATGTGCGCAGCCACGGCATAGTCACGTTCATCATCGCGGAAGCCGAGGGCGAGATTCGCTTCGACAGTATCCAGACCCTCATCCTGTAAGCTATAGGCGCGGATCTTGTTGATCAGGCCGATGCCGCGGCCTTCCTGGCGCAGATAGAGCACCATGCCTCTTTCCATGCGGCCAATCTTTTTCAAGGCGGCCTCCAATTGATCGCGGCAATCACAGCGCAATGAACCCATCACGTCGCCGGTCAGACATTCGGAATGTAGACGAACAGGCACATCCGATGCCCCAATCACATCGCCCCTGGTAATGGCAACATGTTCCTTGCCATCCCGGTTATTTTCAAATGCCACAATATGGAAATCTCCAAAGCGAGTGGGTAATTCAGCCATCGCCACAATACGGACACAGACCTTGTCCCTGCCTAACCCTTCACATTCATGATCGCCTTCTTTTTCAAGAAGCACTTCAAATTTTTGATGCATTGTTGTACTCATGGTCACCTCACTACCTGATATTTTAATAACACGCCGCCATCCTCCCACGTTTCGGTCTTAATCAATTTCAATGGAATGGCTTCGCTTCTTTTCAGACCTGAACCTGCTGCCAGAGTTGGAGCCGACTCGCCCCCGAAGATCATGGGTGCCACATACGTTGTGACTTCATCTACCAACCCGAGCCGAAGGAGCTCAAAGTTAAGGGTACTACCACCTTCCACCATCAGGCGTTCCACGCCGATTTCCCTTAAGACCGCTAACGCCCTTTGTAAATCTACCTGGTCTGTGGCATCCATATATACATCCACACGCTGCGATTTCAACCGGGCAAGGTCTTCCTTAGATGTTCGATGAGTTGTAAATATTACAACGTCTGCCGGGCCCGCGTTGAGAAAATTCGATTCTGCCTTTATATTGGCTTTGGTAACAATGCCCACCTTCATTGGGTTCGGTGAAAGACCACTCGCCACTCTCTCGGCGCGCAGCACCTCAGATTTAACCGTTAATTTGGGGTCTTCGTCAAGGAGGGTTCTCCCGCCTACCATGATGGCATCTGCGCCAGCGCGCATTTGATCGACGCGCTCCTTATCGCCTTGCGATGAAATCGCTGATCCTTTACGCTCAAATGTGTCAAGTTTTCCGTCCGCGGTCATGGCAACATTAATAAACACAAAGGGCCGATTCATAATACAATTGTAAATCCTTACGTTAAAAACTGTGACGGCCTGTAAAGGCGTTTTTGAGGAGATTTTATGCGCCAATCCATGCTTACAGACGAACAAGCCCGGTTCCTGCGGGAGGAAAAAGAAACGCTGTCAGAGATTCGGCTGGCCTTGACGGAGATCGATGTACCGCGCGAAGCGTTGGGGACTCTTCAGGATGCCATCCTGCAATTGGATGAACTGTTTCTTTTGGTGGTCGTAGGGGAATTTAATGCTGGAAAAAGCGCGCTGGTCAATGCTTTATTAGGTGAAAAAGTCTTGCTCGAAGGGGCCACGCCTACCACGTCACGCGTAACTCTTGTCAAGTGGGGAGAAAAAGCTGCCGAGCAGGTTGTCGATGAGAATTTTTCGATCTACACTTATCCTCTGCCTCTTTTAAAGGAATTGAATATCGTAGATACGCCGGGAACCAATGCCGTGATTCGCTATCATGAGCGCTTGACGGATGAATTCGTGCCGCGCAGCGACCTGGTTTTATTCACTACGTCCGCCGATCATCCCCTCACAGAAAGTGAACGACAGTTCCTCGAGCGCATTCTCTCCTGGGGCAAGAAAGTTGTCTTTGCGCTGAATAAGGCAGACATCATTGAGGATGAATCTGCCCTGCAGGAAGTGCGGAACTTCGTTCTCAAACACGCTACGAAGGTTTTGGGGGACACGCCCGAATTCTTCCCAGTCTCAGCCCGATTGGCGCAA
>DATFQC010000085.1:0-9387 GCA_035264425.1 Anaerolineales bacterium | reverse complement strand
ATTGGCAAAACCCTGGTGGGCACAATGCTTAGCGCTTCCGGTTTTGAGGTATTTGATATCGGTGTGGACGCGCCGGCCGAAAAAATCATCGGGAAGGCGATTGAAGTCGATGCACAGATCATCGGCATGAGCGCGTTGCTCACAACGACGATGGTGCGTCAACGTGAAGTCATCCAGGAGTTGGATAAAGAGGGGCTTCGTCCGCGCATTAGAGTCCTGGTGGGCGGGGCGCCGATCACCAAAGACTGGGCGGAAAAGATCAAAGCCGATGGGACCTCGGAAGATGCCGTCGGGGCAGTGAAACTGGCAAAGCAGTTGCTTGGGAAAGAGTAAGGGTTTTAACACGAAGGTCACAAAGAGGAAAACTTTTGAGCCATAAACCTTAGTGCAATCCCCTGCACCGCACCTGTCCGGATGGACGGTGTCAGGAAACGCACGTGTCGTGTCCTTCCTTTGTGTTTAATTTTTTTAATACAGATCAGAGAGTAGAGATAGAGTTCCTCGGGAGTGCGCCTTCTATCCAAACGGGTGTTGGACATTTGGAAAGCCAACGGTGCCACAGTGGATTGCGAAAAGAAAGGCGATGCTACGCTCATCACTTAACCCCTCTTCTTTCGAAGAAGAGGGGAATTAGGCCAAAAATTTAGAGGTGCAAGATGCAGCCAAAGCTTTCTTTGTTGACGGATGATCTCATACAACGAATTCTGGACGAAGCCTATCAGCTCTTGTTAAAGCCGGGTATCAAAGTTAACAACGAAGAAGCCAGGGAGCTTCTTGCCGCAGCTGGCGCACAAGTGGACCTTGAAACCAACGTTGTAAAAATTCCTCAGCAGATCGTGCGAAAAGCATTGGAAACGGTTCCGCGGGAATTCTATCTTTATGACTACGATGGAAACCCGGTGGTCAAGTATGGCGGCGATGCAGTCCACTTCGACCCGGGCTCCTCCGGGATTGCCATGCTCAACCCTGAAACTCTGGAGCACGACACCACAGAAACTCCGCACCTCATTAAGTTACTTAAAGTAGCCGAACAATTAATGCAATATGACGCGCAGTCCACAGCAGTCGTTTGTCATGACGTATCGCAAGAAATCCAGGATTCATATCGACTGTATCTGGCATTGCTCTACTCCAAAAAGCCTATCGTTACGGGGGCCTTCACGAACAAAACGGTGACGGAGATGATCGACATGCTTGCTATCCTTGCAGGCGGACCCGCTGCGGCACGAGAAAAACCGCGCGCCATCTTCGACGTCTGTCCCGCTCCGCCTCTTATTTGGAGCAACTTCGCCTCAGGCAACTTGATCGCACTGGCACGAGCCTCTGTACCCGCTGAGATCGTTTCGGTTCCGCTCTCCGGTGCAGCCGCTCCTGTCACGATGCTGGGAACGGTCACACAGCATACCGCAGAGTGTTTGGCGGGCATTACCATTCATCAGTTGGCGAAAGCAGGTTCCCCCATCGTCTGGGGAGGTGCGGCTTGTATTTTCGATATGAAAAAAGGTGCAACACCGATGGGTGCCGTGGAAACCGCCATGCTGGATTGTTCCTACGCCCAGGTTGCAAAATCGCTGAATATGCCAACCCACGCCTACCTCGGTGCAACCGACTCAAAACTTGTGGATGCACAGGCCGGTCTGGAAAGTGGCATCACTGCCATGATCGGCGCGTTGAGCGGCATCAACATGATCTCAGGCTCGGGCATGCTGGATTTTCTTTCCTGCCACAGCGCTGAAAAACTGGTGATCGATGCAGAGGGTATTGCCATGGCGAAGCGTATGATTGAGGGGGTGAAACTCCATACGGAAACTCTTGCCACTGGCTTTTATGATGACAAGATCAATTTCAAGGGCGGCGATTTCCTCAAGCAAAGAATCACTATGCAACTCTTCCGCAAGGAACAACACCTGCCCAGCAATGTAATTGACCGCGACTCCATGCGCGACTGGAAGCAGGCTGGCAGTTTGGATACCTACGAACGCGCAAAATTAATGGTGAACAAACTACTTGAATCCTATACCCGGCCGACGCTGGATGAGGCGAAAGAAAAAGCCCTGCACAGCTTCATGCTCGACCTCGCGAAAAAGGCCGGCATGGATGAGCTGCCGGCGCATGACCTCTCACCCACTCTGGCATAAACTTAGTTTTCAGCTTATTTACCTTTATCCGTGTTACTTATCTACAACCAAAGGAGACCCATGCTCAAACAGGCACATGCAATTTCAGAAGAACTCATCGAATGGCGGCGCGATTTCCACATGCACCCCGAGATCGGATTCGAACTTCATCGCACTTCGAAAATTGTTGCGGATGAACTCGAAAAAATGGGATATCGCGTCCAGCGCGGGGTTGGGAAGACCGGCGTCGTCGCAGAAATCGGTGAGGGAGGCAAAGTGATCGCCATCCGGGCGGACATGGACGCGCTTCCCATCCTGGAACAGAATGAAGTGGAATACGTATCACAGAACAAAGGCGCCATGCATGCCTGCGGCCACGACTCACATACAGCTATGGCCTTGGGTGCGGCGCTAATTTTATCGAAGGAAACATTGCCCGGACGCGTCCGTTTTTTGTTCCAGCCCTGCGAAGAAACAACCGATGAGGAAGGCAGGAGCGGTGCGCAGCGCATGTCTGCAGAAGGCGCCATGAACGGCGTGGATTACATTATTGCCCAGCATGTCGATCCGCTCCATCCTGTTGGCACGATTGGCATTAATTCCGGCCCGAGCTCAGGCGGAGTCGATAGCTGGTACGGAATGATTTCAGGCAAAGGCGGGCATGGAGCATATCCAGATAAAACCATTGATCCGTTCTATTTATTGGCGCATGTCATCCTTGCCCTGAACGGAATTGTTTCGCGCAGACTCAATCCGTTCGATCCGGCGGTGGTCAGTATCGGTTCGATCAGCGGCGGCTTTACGGAAAACGTTATCCCTGAAAGTGTGAGAATTACCGGCACGCTGCGTTTCACCAACGAGAAAGTCCATCAACAAATCCATACAGAAATAAAAAGAGCCTTTGAGATCGCGAAGACTCTCGGTGGAGATTATGAATTAAGATACGAGATCGGTGGTCCACCGATGATTAATGACGCACTCGTAGCAGATGTCATTGAAAAAACAGGCCAGGACATGCTCGGTGTTGAAAATGTGAGCGAGATCGAAAAGACCCTGGGTGCAGAGGATTTCGGTGAATTTCTTAAGCATGCGCCAGGGGCCATGTTTACGCTTGGCACGCAAAAACAGGGACATGAAGATTATTTGCTCCACCATCCCAAATTTGACCTGGATGAGCATGCCCTCCCTATTGGTACAGCTATGCTCGTGGAAACGGCGAAAAGATTTCTCGAGCAGCAGTAATCGTTAGTTTATAACAAACATCCCGCGTCATAAAAACGCGGGATGTTTGTTATTACACACAAAATAGAAGATTTGCTATAAAATTGCACAAGGGAAATCGTTGCCGGGGCAATATGCTACTCTATCACATCAATTACGTCGAGTATTTATGTCTTGGGATGCTTATCATCTCATTATTGCTTGGCGTCTGTGCAGTTTATGCTTACTCTGTTAACTCACAACGGTCTGATGATGACTCAGAGAAAAAGAATTATCAACTTGGCGCTATAATTTTCACGTTCCTCACATGGCCACTGTTCTTCATTGCTTTTATTTCCCTCTTCTTAATTCGAGCATTATCTTACGGTTTTTTCCTCATCTTATTTACTGTTTTCCTAATCATAATTCCACAAGAAGCATCTGAACCCACCCGGTTGGAAAAAACGGCTGCTAGCATTGGTGACACGCTACTAGAAGCAAACACAATGCTTTTCAAACTTTTCCTAAGACCTTGGACTGATGAACCTGAAACGATATAAGATTCCCACTGAAAAGATTTCTATTCAGAAGCTTTAATCGAATGTAAGTGATAGGGGATCAGCATCAAAAAACCAATCGCAATGACAATTTGACCGATCAAGACTCCGCCTGCCTGCCACGGACCAAAATAGGGAACTTTGGGAAGGGCCTGCGAGCCCATTCCAAATATGTCTGCCATACCGGTAAAGACGGAGATCACATAGCCTGTCCCGATCAGGCGCAAGCCAATGTCGGCGATGATGCTGCGCTGCTCCTTCCCCCATAATGCAGAAAGCCCAACAAAGCCGCCTGCGCAGATCAGCGCGAGCCCCACAAGAAATACAGCAATTTGTATAAAACCAACGGCTGCACTTCTATCCCAGCCAAACCAGTTGGGTTTTGCACCCACTACAAAGATAAATAAACCGAGCCCAACACAGACCAGACTAAAACGAATGCGCGCGTTGGAAACGCGGGAAGCTGCTTCGATCATGCCGGCAAATGCTTCTGCAGGAATCTCAGCCAGTTACCACCCAGGATATTCGCCGCGTCGGATTCGCTGTATCCGCGCGCGATAAGTTTGGACGCGATCATTTGCAAATCAGCGATGGAGTCAAGCTCATAAGGAATGGACTGCCAACCGAAGCCGCCATCAAAATCAGAGCCAATCCCCGCGTGATTTGCATTCCCTGCCAATTGACAAATATGGTCGATGTGGGCAATCAACACATCCAGAGATACTTCTTCACGGCGACTTCCACTTTTTCGCACCCAGCCCACTTTTAGGAAAGAATTCAGCGGAATAACGCCAATCACACCGTCACGTTCGATCAAACCCCGGATGACGCGATCTGGCAAATGACGGTTCGTCTCGGAACCCTGCATGAGCGCTGCGCAATTGGCATGGGTCGCCATCACAGGCCCTTCATAACGATCCAGTGATTCGAGCGCCGCAGCCTCATCCATGTGACTGAGGTCGAGGATGAAATTGAAATCAGCCATGGCTGAGACCAATTTGCGACCCTCATCGGTCAGGGGGCCGGGTTCGCTGGTCCCACCGCAGTAACGTGTTCCCGCCCAAGCCAGACCGATTATCCGTAAACCCAGGTCATACCATTCACTTAATTCATCTGGAGAGCGAATCCCGTCGGCCCCTTCCATCAAATAGATCAAACCAACAGGATGACCTTCATTATCCCGCGCGGGCTTCGACCAGTGTTGGATAACGGCGTCAAGTTCCTGGGTCGAAGTAATGAGATTAAATTTATCGGGATGAGTATCCACCAATCTACGATAAAGATCGATCTGATTCCGATACAGGCGGTGTGCCGTTGCATAATCTGCATAAACGACGGCATCCCCCATTTCCTTCTTTTTCGCAGGCGTGGCATACAACGTCGCAAAGACAACCGCAACCTGACCGCGTTGATATTCGGGCCAGCCCACAATGGAATCCCCGTTACGTTCCGGCGTAGTAGTGCCCGCTTCCAGACGACGCGTTTCCTGAACGGAACGCGTGTAGTCGCGTCCGTATGTCAGCATATTCCACGCTAAATCTTGATGCGAATCGATAATCAGGGGCATATTGGTGAAAGAGCGTCCCGCCGATGGCGAGACGCTCTTGGTTGCTATTTAAGCTTCCGGGTTCTCCGGGCTTGATTCTCCGGGCGCTTCCTCCGAGGAAGTTTCCGATGATTCAGACTCTTCATCCGCATTAAATTCTGCTGCAAGCAGTTTGAAATCCTTATCAGCGAACGCGGCCGAGTCCACTTTGCGGAGACTCAAACCAATGCGATGCTGGTCAGGATCAATCCGAATGACTCGCAGGCTCTTAACTTCCCCTTCTTTAAGAACCTCCTTTGGATGCTCAATGCGATGATCGGAGATCTCAGAAATATGGATCAAACCTTCAATATCACCTTCGAGGCGGGCAAAAGCGCCAAACTTGGTCAGTCGGGTAATTACACCCTCGACCAATTGACCGACGCTATATTTTTCAACACGGGAGCGCCACGGATCTTCCTGCAACGCACGGACAGAAAGGCCGATGCGCTTCTTTTCCTTGTCCACATTGATAACTTTGACTTTGACTTCCTGTCCCACTTCCAACACTTCACGCGGATGATCGATATGGTCCCAGGAAAGTTCGGAAAGATGAACAAGCCCATCTGCACCATTGATATTGATGAAGGCGCCGAAGTTGGCAAGGCTGGTTACGCGGCCAGTATACACTTTGCCTTCTTCAAGTTCTTCGATCACGCGTTCCTTGATGGATTGACGCGACTCAGTGCTGGCGGCGCGCTCCGACAGAATGAGGCGGCGGCGCTCGCGATCGACCTCGATCACACGCACAGTAATGGGCTGACCGATCATTTTTTGCCAGCGCTGTTCAGGTGTATCGCCGGTGGACTGACTGCGGCGCATTGCACTGATCTGTGAAGAAGGCACAAAGCCTCGCAGGCCTTCCACACCGACGATCAAGCCGCCTTTGTTGAAGCCCATCACATTGCTATCGACCACTTCGTCGCTGGACACCAATTTTTCAACGTTATCCCAGGAAATCTGCTCCTGAGCACGTTTGAGGGAAAGGACAACATTGCCATTTGCATCTTCGGGATTCAGCACAAAAACGGGAACTTCCTGCCCGACTTTTAGTGCTTCGCGCTCTTCAGCCGTCAGTTGTTCCAGTTCACGACCAGCAACTACGCCTTCTGACTTCGCTCCGATACTGACGAGGATTTGGCTGGGACTGATGCTGGCAATAACGCCGGTGCGGATCTCACCTGATTGAGGTAAGTCAACGTTTAGATCCTGCTCCTGTAGCAAAGACTCCATTGTTTGATTGTTGTTATTGGTTGATTGTTCTCCCTGCTGGTGAGCTTCGCTCCCCTGAGCGGGCAGGGCCTGGTTCTGATCTGTCACTTGATACTCCGGTTGAGAAAATGTAAATGGCATTATACAGTTGAATGTGCAAGTTTGCAACCCTAATCGTTAAAGCCTAGCAACATGCTCATCTACATTAATCGAAAACTCATTCTTAATCCATACGAATTTGGGGAATAATGAATCACGCGTTATAATCACAGCCTGGAGTAGATAAATGCCACCTATTTTTCCATTTACTGCAATTGTAGGTCAGGAGCGCATGAGACGTGCGCTCATTCTAAATGCTGTGGACACACGCATTGGCGGTGTCTTGATCCGCGGGGAACGTGGAACTGCCAAATCGACTGCCTCACGCGCTCTTGCTGCGCTTCTCCCCAGTGTAAAAGTTGTTAATGATTGCCGCTTTGGTTGCGACCCCGATAAACCCGGCACCTGGTGCACAGAATGCAAGGAACGCTTTGAAGGGGCCTCCCAAATCCCTGCGCATGTGCGAACAACTTCCTTTGTGAACCTGCCTGTTTCCGCGACCGAAGACCGTGTGGTGGGAACACTTGATATCGAACAAGCCATCCAAAAGGGTGAACGTCACTTCGAGCCAGGTGTGCTGGCTTCTGCCAACCGCGGTCTGCTTTACATTGATGAAGTGAACCTGCTCGACGATCATGTTGTGGATGTTTTGCTGGACTCGGCGGCCATGGGTGTGAATATGGTCGAGCGGGAAGGCATCTCGTTCGTGCACCCTGCCCGCTTCATTCTGGTTGGGACCATGAATCCGGAAGAAGGCGAGCTCCGTCCTCAACTGCTGGATCGCTTCGCCCTTTCCGTGGATATCGTTGGGATTCGCGAAGCCCGCGAACGCGTCATGATCATGGAGCGCAACTTGGCATTCGAACAGGATGCGGAGGCCTTCCGCCATAAGTGGATGTCAAAGGAAGAGGAACTTTCCCATCAGATCGAGCGTGGACGCGAACTCGTTGGGAATGTCACTCATACCAGCCGCGACCTGCTCTCCATCGCCGCGTTGACCTCCTCCCTGAACGTTGACGGTCACCGCGCCGATCTGGTCATCCTGAAGGCCGCGCGTGCCCAGGCTGCCTTCGAAGGGCGGACAAAGATCAATGATCACGATATTGCTCTCGCCGCGGAACTGGCACTCCCCCACCGCATCAAGCGGACTCCCTTCCAGCAAGCCGAGATGACAACCGAGCAGTTGCAGGAACGCATAGAGCAACTGGCAGGTCAATCCGTCCCGAGCGAAGCGGAGGAAGAGTCCGAATCGCAGCAGGGACAACCCGAGGAAAAAAAAACTTAAAACTCGAGGATGAGCGCGAGGAAGGTCCTCAGGAGGGCAAGCCGGAGCAGATGCCTCAGGATGTGTTTGCCAACACCAGCGCCAACTGGTGGGAAGGCGGGCAGAAGGTCAAACCCGGTGAAAAGTTCCAGCCGCGCAAGTTAAATACACCGCTCGACAAATTAGCCCGCAAACATGCGGGCCGACGTTCGCTTACCAAGACCGATCGCAAACACGGACGCTATATCAAGGCGCGCCCCGCCGGTGAAAAGAAGGATGACATCGCTTTCGATGCCACGTTCCGCGCCGCAGCGCCCTATCAAAAGACACGCACAGAAAAAAGAAAGAAACTTGCCTTTGCCATCGAATCATCGGATTTGCAGCGCAAGATCCGAGTCAAGCGTGTGGCAAACCTCGTTTTGTTTTTGGTGGATGCTTCCTGGTCTATGGCGGTTGCCGAGCGCATGAACGCGACCAAAGGAGCGATCCTTTCCCTGCTCACAGATGCCTATCAACGCCGTGACCGTGTAGGGTTGATCGTCTTCCAAAAAGACCGCGCCACGCTGGTTTTACCCCCAACCAATTCCGTCCAGCTCGCCCAACGCGCCCTGATGGACATCCCTGTAGGCGGGAAGACTCCACTTTCCGCAGGCTTGTTCCTCGCCGCGGATGTATTACGCCAGGAGAAAACTCATCATCCCGACATCGAGCCGCTCCTCATTGTGCTGACCGACGGCGCGGGGAACGTCTCAATTGGCGCACTGCCTCCTCAAGAGGTATCCTATAAATTCGCAGAACTGATTGCAAATGAGAAGATCAAGAGCATCGTCATCAACATGGAACACGCCGCCTTCGACCAGGGTCTTGCCCAGCAACTGGCGAACCACCTCAAAGCCCCGTGTTATGCACTCAGTGAATTGAAAGCGGAGAGTTTGTATCACACGGTCAAAGAGGAAATGGCAAGACCGATGAAGAAGTAGAAAATACGCGTCTTGGTGGTGAAATAAAAGGCACCTACTTTGTAAGTAGGTGCCTTTTATTTATTCCTGTTTCCCCTTCAGTAACTGCTCCACCATCGACTCAGGCACCTGCACGGCGACCACCTCCCCGCGCACGGTGATGACGCCATTTGCAAGAATCCATTCTTCAATAACCACTTTGCGACCTTTCAGTTCCTTGACTTTGCCGCGCACTTCGAGTTCAATGCCCAGCGGTGTCGGCTTGAGATAATCCACATGCAAAGAGGCCGTCAACGTACGCGTATTCGGTTCAGTGTTGGGATTCTGCTCCTTTGCCATTTTGTACAAAACAGCCGAAGCGGTCCCTGTACCATGACAATCAATCAGTGAGGCC
>DATFQC010000084.1:0-4886 GCA_035264425.1 Anaerolineales bacterium | reverse complement strand
ATGACCTCATAAGGTGTTTTTCCAGCCAGGGAGAGATGAGGTCGATCATAGTTGTAGAAGTTTTCCCAAGCCTTCAGCTTTGCATTGAGATCGATGTCATCCGTGTACGTCAGCAGCTGATAAAACTCGGTCTGATCGGTTCGGTGGGACCGGTCGACTTTGCCGTTCAGTTGGGGTGTTTGGGGTTTGATGTATACATGGCGCATTCCCTGATCTTCGACATGCCAGTGAAAACGAGCTTGAAACTCATGACCCCAGTCAGTTCTAATGGTGCTGATCCGGAAGGGAAACCGCTCCACCACGTAATCCATAAACTGGATCGCACGCTGTTGGGTATATTCCGGATAGATCTGTAATGCTCGAATTCGGATCGCATCGTCGATTGCTGTATATTGATAGCGTTTCACTGTCTTTCCCGCTTGATCTTTTAGTTGCAGGAACTTCACATCGACTTGCACTTGGTGTCCGGCCACCGTTTTGGCTCTGATTGCTTCCCTATATTCGGTCGAGTGTTTCCTTGCATTTGCCTTCTGATAATCCTTGTTATTTTCGTACCATTCTTTTCCCATTTCTGAACGGCACGTCATGCAATAGGATTGCCGCCTTGAAGTAAAACGGTTTCTCAAGGGGAATTCCTCGATATCCTTTTCCAATCCGCATCTTGTGCATATTCGGGTGGTCATAGTCACTCCTTAAAATCGGCTATAATCGGGCCGTTCGCACCTGTAGCTCAATGGATAGAGCACTTGACTTCGGATCAAGCGGTTGGGAGTTCGACCCTCTCCAGGTGCACTTTTGTTTTAATCCACTAGGTGTACTTATGGTGTACTAGCTTAAGATTTTAAAATCAAAAAGCCAAGAGTTTTTTTAAACCTCGGCTTTTCTAGTATTTTTTGGTAGCTAATGGGTGGTGTGGAGCTGAAATATACAGATTCGAAGTCTGTTACTCTGTCCATTGAGCTACGGGGGCCATCTACTTTATCACTGGCTATGTATTCGGGGATATTCTATCAGAGTCTTATCGTTTTGCCAGCGGGGAGTTTGCGGTAAGCTGTAAACAGCGACGATAAAGATTTGTTTGCGCTGGCGGAAATCTTGGGCGAGTTAACCAACAAAATCGATGGATGGTTCAAGAGTGGGCGGCAGATGTAATGCCTAAATGGAATATCGTAGCGTTCGTATCAGTCTTAGATCATCAGGATCACGTCTTCTTCTTATTTTCCTGGACCGATTTAATTTCCCTATTGACTCTCATTCCATACTTTGCTATGATGTTATCGTTCACGTGAACGATAACATGGCAAATATAAGCCGGCAAGTCACGATTTCACAGGTCGCGAAAGAAGCTGGGGTTTCCGCTCAGACGGTATCGCGCGTGATTAATAACCGGCAGGAAATTACCCCTGAGACGCGCCAGCGCGTCCAGGACGTGATCAAACGATTAGGCTATCAACCTAATGCAATTGCTCGCAGCTTGATTCAACGGCGAAGCCATATCCTGGGGGTTGTGACGTCTGGCCTGGAATATTATGGCCCTTCCCACATCTTAATTGGTGTGGAACAGGGTGCCAATCAAGCCGGATTATCCATTCTTCTAAATCTGATCCATCAACCTGAAACGACGGACATTGGATCCATCGTAAACGGGCTCGTTTCGCGTCAAGTAGAGGGGATTATTTGGGCGGTGCCCGAAATTGACAATAACCGGTCCTGGTTTCGAGAAAATCTGCCTCAGCTTTCCATTCCCGTTATATTTTTGAGTACCCAGCCTCGAGAAAATCTGAATGTAGTGGAAATCGATAACAGATATGGGGCATTTCTGGCCACCCAACATCTCCTGGAGAAGGGATACCGGAAGATTGGCCTGATTGCCGGTCCTCTAACCTGGTGGGCAGCCAGTGAGCGGCGGCGCGGCTGGCAGGATGCTCTGATGGAAGCCAAAATACCGTTTGGCGAGGATTGGATTGTGGAGGGAAATTGGTCGGCGGAGAGTGGAGAACGGGGTTTGCATGCTTTATTGCAAAAATTTCCAGACTTACAAGCGGTCTTCGCTTGTAACGATCAGATGGCGCTCGGATTGATGCGAGCGGCACGGAGCCTGGGAAAACGAATACCTGAAGACCTGGCTGTCGTAGGTTTTGATGACATTCCCGAATCTGCTTTTTACCAGCCGCCTCTCACCACCATTCGACAAGGGCTCTATGAGCTGGGTCAGGTCGCGGTTCAAACGTTTATGAAATTACGACAAATCGATCAACGAGATGAATCGGTTACAGCTGCTCAGACCGTTATGCTGCAGCCCCAACTCGTCGTTCGTGAAAGCACCTAGCTGCTTCAGTAAAGGAGTAAATGATCACAAGAAACCGCCGTACCCCATCTGCTTCCATTTTCAAATCCTCTAAATAAAGAAGCACTTACCCCGTGGCTGCGAACCCAGGTAAATGCTTCTCCGTGGCGCTGATCCATCTGCAGAGATATTCTCAGAACAGATTATTGTTGCGCACATCTCATTATATCGAACTAACTGAAGAATGCATATGTGTTCTATCAACGATCTGCCTTTGAGGAGATAAGGAGGTGAACACGAATTAATTATCTTTCTACTGCCTTCGTCCTGGAAGACACTTCGATCCTTTCACAATTAAATGAGGAGAAAGAACATGTTAACCAAAAAAATATCCAGACTCATGGGGATCATCCTTTTGCTCGCCGTCCTGCTCTCGGCCTGTGCTCCCGCTGCAACTGCGGTTCCTACGCAGGCTGCCAAACCCACAGGCAAAGTTACCATTTGGATGTGGAAAGCTGCCCACGAAACCCTCACGAAAAGCGGTGTGCTTGATGAATTCGCCAAGGAATACCCCGATGTTCAAGTAGAGGTTGTGGAGTATGCGCCGGCTGATGTTTATCAAAAGCTGCCACTTGCCCTCCAGGCTGGCACAGGCGCGCCCGATATATCCCTGGTGGAAAACAGTCATCTGGCCCAAATTGTCGCTTTGGGTGGTCTCACGGATATGACCCAATGGGTCACCCCTTACCTCGATAAAATGAATGCTTACAAGTGGGCAGATGCCAAGCTCGATGACAAGTACTATGCCATGCCCTGGGACAGCGGCCCGGTTGTATTCTATTATCGTCGGGATGTCTTCGAGGCGGCTGGCTTACCGTCCGACCCGGATAGCGTTAGCAAAGCGGTAGCCACCTGGGATGATTATTTCAACGTTTGTAAGACCATCATGGAGAAAACGGGTTCCGCATGTTTTTCCAACAACAAAGCCAATAACTATGGACGTTTGTATGAGATGATGCTCTGGCAACAAGGACTTGGTTACTATAACGCCGCAGGTAAAGTGACGGTGGATAGTCCGGAAAATATTGCCACGCTGGAAACGTTGAAAAAGTTCTGGGACGCCAACCTTACCTCTGATCAATTGGAGTGGACAGACGGTTGGTACGCAGAAATGGCCGCAGATACTGCAGCCAAACCAGTTGCCACACTCATCGAAGCTGCCTGGATGGGTGCCTTTCTAAAAGGCTGGATCGCTCCAGGAACCGAAGGGAAATGGGGAGTAGCACTGATGCCAACCATGGCGGCAGGTCAGGCTCGTGCCGCGAACGATGGTGGCTCGGCATTTGTTATCCCCGAGCAAAGTCAGAATAAGGCAGCAGCCTGGGCACTCACGGAATTCCTGTTTGGTCAAGTTAAGAACCAGGTTGCCATGTTCAAGAGTTCTGACTTCTTCCCATCCCTCGAAGCTGCTTATGCAGATCCTGTCTTCAGCGAGCCGGATCCGTTCTTTGCAGACCAACCCGTCCGTCCGATTTATGTGAACGTTGTTAAAGAAGTTCCCATCGCTTATGTATACGGCCCTCACTATCCCGAAATGAACGGGTTCGTTGCCACAGCTATACAGAAAGTAGCCACGGATGAGTTATCGGCTGCCGATGCGCTCAAAGAAGCTGCCGATTCCATTCGCTCACAGACTGGCATGCCATAAAATTCTGGTAGATAATCAAGCTTTTTGCTCGATGAAGTGGGGAGCAGCGTCTCTCCACTTCATCGAGCGGTTGTACCCCTGCTTTTTGTGAGGCTCGCATGACGGAAACGACTTCCATCAATCCATCCCCTGATTCTTTACCCCAAAAGCTTCCTCCAAAATGGCGGGACATATGGAAGATGCGTTGGCCCTACTTGTTTATTTCCCCGTTCTACATCCTCTTCCTGATTTTTGGCGTGTACCCGGTTCTTTTCTCGCTCTATTTAAGCTTTACGGAGTGGAAAGGGCTGGGACCCATTAAGTTTGTGGGACTGAAGAATTTTGAATTGCTGTTCAAGGATAAAGTGTTCTGGCAGTCCATGACGAATGGCGTAATTCTGTTTTTCATGTATGTGCCCCTCATGACGTTTCTGGCATTGGTATTGGCCGTGGTTCTGAACTCGAAGCGTGTGCGCGGGTTTCGCTTCTTTCGCACACTGATCTTTATCCCTTACATTATGAATATTGTTGCCGCCGGTTTCACATTCCGGTTGATGTTGAATCAAAAATATGGTTTGGTCAACGCAATGCTAGGTATCTTCCACATAGCGCCTGTGCCCTGGCTGGAAAGTGTCTGGGGTGGGCGGGTTTCGCTTTGCTTACTTGTGATATGGGCCTGGCTGGGATACAACATGGTCATCATGCTGGCAGGCTTACAGACCATACCGAATGAATTAACTGAGGCGGCACTGATTGATGGCGCCAGCGCTACACAGGCATTTTTCTATGTCACTATTCCTCTGATGCGTCCGGTCATACTTTTTTCGGTAGTGCTTTCCACCATGGGCAGCTTTAATCTTTTTAGCGAAATATACAATCTCACAAATGGCGGGCCCGTCAATGCAACGACCA
>DATFQC010000083.1:0-5239 GCA_035264425.1 Anaerolineales bacterium | reverse complement strand
GGCCAACGTGTTGGATTGCCAGATCGAGAACATCACTTTCCTCGGTTCAGTGGTCCGTGTTCACATCCTGGTTGGCAAGACCAAGTTTACGATGGATACCTTCAACTATCCCTCTCTGGCTCTGCCTCAGATCGGCGATATGGTCCAGGTCACATGCTCAAAAGAAGCCGTGTTGATTCTGGGCGAAGCCACAAGCTAGAAGCTGACTTATTTAAACTTTGCGAAGGTTGGCCGGCGCGATTAACGTCCTTTACGGCGTGTCTCATGCATACATGTGTGCGGCACTCTATAGAAACCTTCGCAAGGTTTTTGTTTAATTAGCGGCGACTTGCCATCACTCTGACACTTCCGGCTCTGCAGAAATCAATTCCCTAAGGAAAGGTTCTTGTAATCACAATGAATAAAGTCATTCTTATCATGTCTGATGCCCTACGCTATGACGTTGCGACCACTCATATGGGGTTTCTTGGTCACCTTGTGGAAACAAAGCAGGCCACCCTGTATAAGATCATCGGTGAACTGCCAAGCATGTCACGTCCAATGTATGAAACGATCCACACGGGCATGCCCTCCAGTCAGCATGGGATCGTCGCAAATACGGTTGTGAGGCGCTCCACGATGCCAAACATCTTTCAATGCGTAGTCGAGGCTGGTAAGGTCACAGCGGCGGTGTCCTATTATTGGATCTCCGAGTTGTATAACCGTGCCCCTTTCGATTGGATCAACGACAAGGAGGTGGACGATGAGAAGTTATTGGTCCAGCACGGCCGCTTTCACCGAACGGATGATTATCCTGACGAGGAATCGTTTGCTTCCGCGGCCTTCCTGATAAGGAAGTTTTCGCCTGACTATTTACTGCTCCATCCCGTGATGATGGATTACACGGGCGAAACCTATGGTTCTGATTCGAGCCAGTACCGCCGCCAGGCGATCAAACAAGATGTGCTTCTCGGACCCCTGCTCATGGAATGGAAGGAACGTGGCTATACCGTATTGATTACCGGTGATCATGGCATCAACAGTGACGGTCATCATGGTGGGACCACGTCGGAGCAGCGCGAAGTTCCACTCTTCATGATTTCACCTGATCATCAGGGACAGGGAAATACGAATGAGATCGTCTCGCATCTACAGATCGCGCCGACCATCCTGAAGCGGCTTGACATTCCTATCCCCCAAACCATGAAGATGAATCCTTTGTAAGGTCTCCTTCCGGGTTTCCCCTTTTCACCCGGGCCCGAGAATTCAGTAACAAAAAAGCTGGTCTTATAGACCAGCTTTTTCTTTCAACTCACGAGTTGTAAGCCCTCCGGCACTTCCATATTTGCAGAGATCAGGTCCGTATAGTGGGCACGAATCCGATCTTCTACCTCCTGTGAGAAAACAGTCGTGCTTGGTCTTGCCAGGATTTCGCGCACGCGCGTCATTGCACGGTCATGGATGTCGTGCGCGCCCTTTTTCGTCCATTGCGAACGAGTGTCGCGGTCTGAAAGCTTCGTAAGCAAACCGGCTGTCTTCATGCGCTTGATCGTGTGAGGCTCGACAATGTAGGAGCCTCCCGGGCCGATTTTCTTGATCACATCCACTGCCAAATTTTCCTCGCTAAATTCAAGACCGCGCTTCATCCGTTTCAGCATTTGAGCGATCTCGTCATCGATCACGGCCTTTGCAAAATCGAACGTTTTCAACGCTTCGACCAGCCCCCCTATATTCATCATATCCATGCCCGCCAGCAGACCTGCCATCGTGGATAAACCGGTCTCGTACCCGGATTGGGCATCATTGATCTTCGAATTGGTCAGGCCAATGTATCCCCCGCAGGGCACGTTATAGAAATGCGCCATTTGGGCATGTGCCATGTGCAGCATTCCACACTCGATGCCGCCGGAAGCATACGCACCCGTGCGCATGTCGGCAACCGTCGGCAGGGTGGCATAGATCAATGGCGTGCCCTCTCGTACCATTTGCATCAGGGTCGCGGCGGCTAAAAATTCCGCGTTGCCCTGCACCAATGTTCCAGCCAATGACATTGGCGAGGTAAGCCCGGCATTTGGCACAATAGTTGGGTAGACCGGCAGGCCCTGTTCCGCAAAGAACATGACCGCTTCCGTCGATAAATGATCCATTGTCAGCGGAGAGACGACCGGGCAATAATGATGCGTAATAAAGGGATGCTCGCGATAGGCTTCTTCGCTGCCCGCGACCAAATAAGCCAGTTGCAGGATATCTCTCGCATCCGGCAGGTCCTTTGAAGTGATCCGAACTGGCTTCATGCAATACTTCAAAGCGGGATATAGACGAGCCAGCGTGAACTGATCATCCGGTGCATCATCCGCCAGCACGGAAACGGAGAACATGTCATAGGCCGGCAGTTCCTGAATAAGGTGGGCGATATGCACGATATCGCTGATCACGGCGCGCCTCTCCGCTCCTGTAACCGGATCCAGAATATCGGGCGCAGAACTCCCTGTCACGATGACAGGGCTATCGTCCGGAATGGTCTTGTCATACTTGGGGTTACGTCCCCGAAAGGTAAATGTAGGCGGATAGACCTTGCGATATTGTTCTACAACGGCGCGTGGGAATTTCACTCGGTTGGTTTCCGAATTTACATCGCAGCCACGCGCACGAAACAGGTCGCGCGCCGGTCCATGCCGAACCAGCAAACCAACCTCTGCGAGAATTTCGAGGGAAGCCTCATGCACACGCTCTGCTTGTTCCTGTGTAAGAAGTTCTGCAAATGACATTTTCTATATCCTTTGGCATGTCACTCTGAGAGAGTGGCCTTTTCGGGCCACGACCGAAGAGTCTCCCTGTTTATCCCAGAGATTCTCACTGCACTCGATTTTTGAAATGCTAAGCATTTCATAGCAAATCGTGCAGCGCAAGTGTCGCTACGTTCAGAATGACATGAAATCAAATTACTTTTCGTTTCACTTGACTACCAGGCTTAACTTTTGCCTTTCTCTTGGGTAAAAGCCGGTCTGTAGCCATCTGTGCCAGTTTCTGGCCTTCACTCACGAGCTCATGCTGGCGGTTCGAAAGCATGCCCGTGATCTTGTGGAATTGATCGTCCTTGAACGTCAGATGCTCCACTCTCAACCGGGATGCCAGTGCCTGGATTTCTTCGACACTGAACATTTGCAGGCCTGCCCGGGTAACTTTCAGCGATGCAGCAGCCGTGGCAAATCTTGCGGAAGCTTCCAGACTCCAGCCATTCAAATATCCATAAATGAAACCCGCCGAAAATGTGGCTCCTGCCCCACAGCCATCCACAGCTTTCACCTTCGGTGCAAAGACGCGGACCGCGATATCTCCCTCTGCCACCAGACATCCGTCTTTTGCCATGGTAATCAGCGCTGTCTTGATGCCACTTTTCAATAACTTACGAGCCGTCTGCAGCATGGACCTGGTTTTGCCCAGCTGTGCCGCGTCCGTCACTGCCTGACAAATCGTGACGCGACTGGCATATTCTTTGAGGAGCTGTTGATCTTTATGTCCATGCTCTAAATTCAAAAACACAGGCACATTGACGCGCTTCGCTTCGTCCATGGCGCGCAGGATCGGTTCACCATCGTACCAATCCACATACATCAACTGCGAACCGTTCAACAGTGACAAGTCAGCCGTGTCCAGGGTAGCCAGCATCTCGGGTGGCCGATGCCAAAAGTACGTGCGCGCCCCGGTCTTATCAGAGACGTTCACTTCCATCGGCGTTTTGAACTCACTTGAGAAGCGCACATTACCTTGGACTCCCCACTCTCTCAATTGATCCGCCAGCGCGTGCCCACGCGGGTCATCGCCAACCGTCGTACCGATCATAGCGCTGGGCACGCCCCACTGCCGCAGTAGACAGGCAATGATCGCGGCATCGTCAAATACAAACTCACTGAATTCACGGACGAGCGCGCCGGTATTGTGCTTCGGCAGTCTATCCAGCACCATGATTGTAACGGGAGTCAACATACCGAAGCCTACATAAGCCGGGGGAATTTTTTTGGTATTGGACATATAAAATATTAGGCGCGCAGCCTTTCACCTTTCGGGTCATACAATACAGTGGGAGTCACTTCTCCATAACGGCGACCTTCGATCAGGTCCAGTTCGAAGCGGTTGCCTTGTTTTGCCAGTTCGATGGGAAGATACGCGTACAAAATATTCTTCTTCACAGTATAACCGTATCCACCACTTCTGACGCGCGAGATGACGTTGCCTTCACAATAAACAGCTTCACCGCCGTAGATTTGGGTGAACTCCTCGCCATCCAGCACCAGAGTGCAGAGCTTGCGCTGCAATCCTTCCTGCTTGCGTTGAACCAGCGCCTCCCTGCCAATGAAATCCCCTTTCCCCAGCTGCACGCAAAAACCCTGACCGCTTTCATAAGGTGTATCAGTGGGAGTAAGATCGGTCGTGAAATAACGATAGCCTTTTTCAAGCCGTAGTGAATCCAAAACCTTATAGCCACCTACCTCGATATTAAATTCCTTGCCAGCCTCCAGTAACCGGTCCCAGACCATGATGGCGCGCTGCGGCTGGATGTATAGCTCCCAACCCAGTTCGCCCACATAACTGACCCGCTGCGCCCAGACCTTTGCACCGTTGATATCAATGATCCTGGCCGAAAGATACGGAAAGCCTTCATTCGAAACATCCTCGTCGGTAATCTGTTGGAGGACGGCCCGCGCCTGAGGACCCCACAACGCGAGACATGCCCAATCGGTTGTAATATCCCGAATTGTGACATCGTCCTCGCCAGCCGCGGCATGCATTTGGATCCAGGCGAGATCGTTGGCAATGAAGCCGGAGCCCGTGACTGCCCAGAAGAGGTCATCACCTCTGCGAGTGATCGTCAAATCCGATTCGATGCCGCCGCGGGTATTGAGGAATTGGGTATAGATCGCACTCCCAATCGGTTTATCCAGATCATTATCGGTGATGCGCTGCAAAAGTTTCAACGCGTCTTTGCCGCTGACTTCGATTTTTCCAAAGGAAGTGAGGTCATAGAGTGTGACCCGCTCGCGCGTGGCTTTATGTTCCTCTCCTACACGCTCAAAGAATGGAGGTTTCGTCCAGCCCCATTGACGCTGATCCTCTCCCGCCCGGCGCCAACTTTGACCTGGTTGGAAATAGTTGACTCGTTCCCAGCCAAATTTTTCGCCGAAGACTGCGCCCTTTTCTTGCAAACGATAATGCAACGGACTGACTCGATGAGGCCGCGCCCATTCCAGTTCATCGTGTG
>DATFQC010000082.1:0-3657 GCA_035264425.1 Anaerolineales bacterium | reverse complement strand
TGTGTCCTGGTATTAGGTCAGGGCGTGGTTGGACTTTTGACAACCTCCCTGCTCAGCGAATTTCCATTGGAAACATTGGTCACCGCAGATTGTTTTGAGTTACGACGAGATTCATCGCCGGTGCCCCGACATTACTCGCTTGACCCCTACGCTCCGAACTTTCACCAAGAGGCCAGGAAACTTATGAGTGGCAGTGCTGACCTAACCTTTGAACTGAGTGGCAGACCGGAAACCCTGAACGATGCACTTGCCATCACAGGTTTCAGTGGTCGCATCGTGATTGGTTCATGGTACGGAGAAAAGCGCGCCCAGATCGATCTCGGTGGCACATTCCACCGCTCGCGCATTAAGTTGATCTCATCCCAGGTGAGTACCGTCGCGCCGGAATTGTCGGGACGATGGAACAAGGCGCGTCGCTTCAACACAGCCTGGAAAGCCTTGGAGCGGATCAAGCCTGAAAAGTGGATTACCCATCGTTTTTCAATCAACGATGCAGAAAAAGCATATCAATTGCTCGATCAGAACCCGCAAGAGACTATACAAGTGATCTTCCACTACGATTCATGAAATTTCTGTATACGAACCTTGAAACCTGCAGGGAAGCCACGGGGATGGTAGTGGTCATTGATGTGATTCGGGCGTTCACCAATGCAGCCTTTGCCTTTTCACGCGGCGCAAAGGAAATTTATCCTGTCAGTACGGTGGAGGAAGCGCTGAAGTTCAAGGCAGAGTTGCCAAACTCACTGGCCTGCGGCGAGGTGGGTGGCCTACCACCGCAAGGGTTCGATTTTGGCAATTCCCCCACTCACACAAACACCTTGGATTTGAGGGGAAATATTCTTGTTCAACGCACCGGCGCGGGGACACAAGGAATCGTACGAAGTGTCAAGGCAGATGCTATTCTGGCTGCTAGTTTGGTGGTTACTAATGCAACCGTTACGCACGTTCGCACTCTAGATCCGGATAGTGTTACGTTCGTTATTACTGGTCAAAGCGAGGATGGAAGAGGAGATGAAGATTTAGCTTGCGCGGAATACTTTGAGGAATTATTACGAGGTCAAAAACCGGATCCGGCTCCTTACATTGATCGCGTATACAAATCCCATGATGCCCTCTTTCACCTTGACCCGAGTCATCCCGAGTTCCCGAAGTCTGATCTCGCCCATTGCACAAACATAGATGCATTTGATTTTGCCATGCTGGTCACCCAGGAAAATGGTAGACCTGTCATGCGAACGATAAAACCCTGAGAGCAGAGGACTATTATGTATGAACTTGGTATTAAGCGGAATTTCATTGCAAGGCATTTTCTGGTCGGCGGGGATTGGGGGCCCGAGAATTTTCCGAATTCACATCATTATGTTTTGGAACTGCAGTTGGAAGGTAAGGAACTGGACCAGCATGGTTATCTGGTAGACATCGTGGATGTGGAAAAGCATCTCGATGAAATTGTGAACTATTACAAAGACCAAATGTTGAATGAAAAACCTGAATTTGCAGGGTTGAATCCGTCCATCGAAAATTTCGCGCGGATCATCGCCACTTCACTAAGTGAACGGATCAGAGCCGAAAATATTTCTGAAGTCAAGGCGGTGTTATGGGAAAACGAATCCGCCTGGGCAGCTTTTGAGTTGAAACGTTAACAGATTTAAGAGCTTGAACATCCCAAGTTTCAAACCTGCAAACTAAATGCGCATTGGGCTTATTATCTACGGCTCGCTCGAGACATTAAGCGGCGGATATTTGTATAATCGCAAGTTGGTAGAGTACTTACGCTCACATGGAGAATCCGTTGAGATTATCTCTCTCCCCTGGCGAAATTACGCGGTACATCTAACAGATAATTTATACTTTCGACTTCCAAAAGACTTGGATGTCCTTATTCAGGACGAACTCAACCATCCATCTTTGATTTTTGCAAATCGAGGAAAACATCCGTATCCGGTCATTTCCCTTGTCCATCACTTGCGTTCCTCAGAATTAAGATCGAAGTGGCAGAATACGTTTTATCGTATCGTTGAAAAGACATATTTGCAGAGCGTAGATGGGTTTATCTTTAATTCGAAAACTACCCAAAGCGTGGTTCACAGGTTAATCGGAAACAATAAATCGAATGTGTTGGCCTATCCGCCAACCGATCGATTTGGAGAGCCAATTTCGGAAGAAGAGATCATAAATCGGGCGCAAACAAATCCTTTAAGAATTTTATTTTTAGGGAATGTAATCGAACGGAAGGGGCTGCATACATTACTCAAGGCTGCCAGCATTCAGCCCTCAACTTTTCGAGTGGAGGTGATTGGGTCTTTGGATGCCGAGCCTGAATACACCAGGCAAATCAAAAAAATGATTGAACAGAATCATCTGTCTACATTCGTATTTCTTCACGGTTCACTTGATAAGGAACCGCTCATCGAAAAGCTCAAACAGGCACATATACTGGTCGTGCCGTCGAGTTATGAGGGCTATGGCATTGTCTATCTGGAAGGAATGTGTTTTGGTCTGCCCGCAATCGGAACAACAGCCGGAGCGGCAGGAGAAATTATCGAAGATGGACAAACAGGATTTCTCATAGAACCGAACGATTCGGCCTCACTATTTGCAAAACTAAAGTTACTGGCGGAAGATCGCGGCTTGTTGACACGTCTAACACTAGATGCCCGCAAGCGCTATCTCCGTCAACCTCCCTGGGAGGCAACTGCCGAGAGTATACGAAATTTCCTATATTCATTCAAAAATTAGACACTAATTATCACCACACGACAATAGGCTAACAATGGACTACTCCTTTCCTCATTATTTGCTCTCAAAACAAACCGTGGATGACCGCGCCCTCAACAAGGATGTTCTGAACACATTACGGGTCAATTTATCGCAACAACCTGTCAAGATCATTGAAGTTGGCGGGGGAATTGGGACCATGCTCAAGCGTTTGATCCAGTGGGACATTCTTTGCAACGGGGATTACATCTTAGTGGATGCCATGGAGGCCAACATTGCTTACGCGCAGGAATGGATTCCGCACTGGGCAGCGGAAACAGGCTTGACTGTGGAAAGACTCGGACAAAATGAGCTGCGAGTGTGTGGCCCGGACCGCGATATCCACATCAGGTTAGAGTGCGCCGATGTCTTTGATTTCATCCAAAGGAATGAGCAGCCTGCCGACCTCTTGATCGCCCACGCATTTTTGGATTTGCTCCCCATGCCGGAAGGCCTGGAAAAATTGTTTTTGCTTACGAAAGGCTTGGCATGGCTGACACTCAACTTTGATGGTATGACGACCCTTGCGCCAATCATTGATCATTCGCTGGATGAAAAAATCGAACAGCTCTATCATAAGACGATGGACATGCGTCCCAGCGGGGGCGACAGCCGTACAGGCAGAAAATTATTTGAACACCTCCATGCGTTAAAAGCGGAGATTCTCTCAGCCGGGGCCTCAGATTGGGTAGTGCATACCACCCAGGGGAAATATCCGGCCGAAGAACAGTTTTTCCTGCATTTTATTTTGAGTTTTTTTGAGAACTCGCTAAAAGCCCATTCGGAGTTGGACACAGGCGAATTTAATAACTGGCTTGCAACACGACGTGAGCAAATTGAGCGCGGCGAGTTGGTGTATGTCGCACACCAAATAGATTTTTTGGTAAATGCTGCTCTGAC
>DATFQC010000081.1:0-6531 GCA_035264425.1 Anaerolineales bacterium | reverse complement strand
TATAAGTTATTGACTTCTCTGCTCGGCGTGGGTCTGCGACCCCGCCGACACGTAGACCGCAGGTCTGAGAGATTGAGACCTACGGTCGCTTTGTGCCTCGGTCAACCCTTACAGGGTGCTTCACAAGACCTTCGGCAAGCGAGGCACTCCCGATTTTCTCGAATAGGCGGTAAACCAACGGTGCGTACTGTAATGGATCCATGGTTGCGTCTGCGCCAATTCCAGCCGTGCCAATTCGCGGCACGCCAGCAGGCTTGCCTGTCTATATCCCCCACCTCCACAAATTCCAGAGGGCGAAATTTAGGGGGAGGCCGCACGCCACAAGAACAGGAGATGGTAAAGTGCGAGAGCGAGTCAATGGATAGGCAGATCGATACCCTGGTCTATGCGTTGTATGGGTTGACGGAAGAGGAAATAAGGATTGTTGAGCGCTGATAAAAACAGTTGTACAATGACACTGGCTTTCACTCATTCGTGGTATTACGGAGTTTCCTATGGATCGATCTTTTCGCCGACGGGGTTTGATCACCCTATCCGTGCTTCTTTTCGGTGCGGTATTGGCGGTTTATGTTGCCTCAAGACCTCGAATCGCACCAGGACAGGCCCCTCTGGTGGATATTCAGAGCATCGAAACGCTGCATACCAAATTCAACCAGGATATTGGGAAAACGCGTCTCATTCTGCTCCTCTCACCTACCTGAAGCACCTGCCTCGCTGGCGCCCGTTGGGTGCAGAAGCAATTATTAGCCGAGTATTCCTCTTCGCAATTGAATGTGTATGCGGTCTGGCTGCCTATGTTGTGGAGGGATGCACGCAGAGAGTGGAATGGGAATACCATGCCAGACCCGCGTGTCACTCATTTCTGGGATGGTGAAGCAGAAGTAGGACAGTGGTTTGCAAAAGAAGTAGATGGCTACCCGGGGATTGCCTGGGATGTATATTATCTTTATGGACCTGAGGCAACATGGGAAACCATCCCTCAACCGCTGCTGGATTCAGGGCGAACCATTTATGCGGAACGTGAGAGGCTCAGACAGCAAATCGAAGCATTGGTAGAAAAGTAAGATGGTCAGAAGACTGCAATGACGATCACCTTACAGGCGATCATTACCTGTCCGCAATGCGGGTTTATGAAAGAAGAGAAAATGCCACCGTTTACCTGAGTGGTGCTTTATCAGTGCACCAGTTGTGGTGCGATACTTCGTCCCATCCCCGGACTCTGCTGCGTCTATTGTTCATTTGCAGATAAGCAGTGTCCATCAAAGCAGAGTGAGGGAGTTGAATAGTTCCCAGCGTGATGCGACGAATCCCGGTTCGGCGTGGGTCTTCCCTGGCACCGCCCGCCATCGCGTAGCATCCCCGAACGTAGTGAGTGGGAGGGCAGGTATGCGCAGCACCTCACGAGACACGATTTGAGACCTGCGGTCATTTCGTGCCTTAGTCATAGAGCTTCGGCAAGAGAGGCATACTATAATTGCTCCATGGTCGGGTCCGTTCCCTCGGGGACTGCCACCCCGCCAAGGCGGGGACGGCGTGTGCGATGGGCTGAAATTCAAATAGGAAGTAAAGCAAATGCATGTCTACATGCGTGCGGGACGGTGTAGGCATGCGAAAGGATGGAAACAATTATGATCAGTGTTGACCGGTTCACCAAGAGTGCTCAAGAAGTTGCTCAGCGAGCGGCTGAGATCATGCAACGCTACAGCCATCACCAAATCGACACTGAACAGCTGCTCCTTGCTTTAATGGAACAGCCGCAAGGCGGCCTATCTCGTCTCCTGGAATTCCTAAAAGTAGATGCAAACGTGCTCTCTGAAGAGCTGGATACTGTCCTACGCACCGGCCCCCAAGGCGATCTCGTTGATGTCGGACCAGGACAGATATCGATCACAGCGCGTGTGGCACGAATTCTCGATCTGGCCAATGAGGAGGCCAGGCGGCTGAAGGATGAACATATTTCTACCGAGCACATTTTCCTGGAGATTTTAAGTGAACACGATACGCCGGCTGCCCGGCTCCTGGAAGGAGCTGGCCTGACCCGTGACCGTGTTTACGATGCCATCCAGCAAATGCGCGGGTGAACGGATCGTCCATTGCTCATCTGTTAGATCCAGAAACCTTCCCTTCCGCTCGGCGTGGGTCTGCAACTCCGCTGAGACACTCCGATCTTCTCATACCGGCTGTAAATGGACTGTACGTACTATACCCTTCGGTCACAAATTGCACCAGGTTGTTGAAAAAGGAACGGCTTGTGCCATGTTTTCTGAAGAAGTATAAGGTGGGGATGTTCCTGATAGATTTTCACTTTAGATCGAGCTATAAATAAGTTAGAGCCGAGAGGAGTATAGAAAATTAGTGGTTTGCTAGAGGAGAGTAAACATGAGACGAGTATTCTTTTCTGTGGTGGTTGTATTAGGCCTTCTGCTGGGCACGCATGGAACGGCTTTGGCGGTCACCAATGGGATTCCGGATGGGAACCAGCATCCATATGTGGGACTGTTGATCTTTACCGATGGCGAAAGTTACTGGCGCTGTTCGGGCTCCTTGCTTAGTCCGACCGTCGTGCTGACTGCGGCGCACTGTACGGCGGGCGCCACTGAGGTGTGGGTGACCTTCGATACGCACGTGGAACGCGGCACTCTGCCTCTCGCCGAGTTCCTGGCAAGCGGGCCGTTTATTACCGGCACCGCCTATACACACCCGGACTGGTGTATAGGCTGCGGACACGGATTGGTCCGCTTTGACACTTTCGATATTGGTGTGGTCGTGCTGGATGAAGCGGCGCCTGTGACGACGTTTGCCGCTTTGCCCGACGAGGGCTTGGTGGACACGCTTGACATGGGTACCTGGGTGGATATCGTTGGGTATGGCGTGCAGCAGCGGGCAGTGGGCGGCGGCCCGCCGGTCTGGCTGGGCACCCTCACCCGCTACTACGCGCCTTCGCAGCTTGTCGCCAGTGAAAACCGAATCAGCGATATGTTTATCAAGTTGACCGCCAACCCGGCGCAAGGCAAGGGTGGTACCTGCTTTGGCGACTCGGGCGGCCCAGATTTGCTAGGCGGAACGAATATTATTTTGGGCGTTAATTCCTTCGTGACGAACGGCAACTGCGCCGGCGTCACTTATTCCCAACGAGTCGACATCCCAGAAGTCCTGGAGTTTATCGAGAGCTTCCTTTAAAACTAAAACAAAATCCGGCCTTCTGACCGGTCTTTCCGGTCGTTAGCTGCTCTCGGCTGAAGTAGATGGCTCGTCTCGCATATACGGGACGAGCCATTTGTTTTGGTTCTACATTGTTGCATCGCTTATATTATGAGAGATAAATGACGAGGAGGAGAGGAAGAGGATCAATATGGTTCGCACAATGTTCATTTTACGAAGCATGTTCAATGTCAGTATTGTTCCTCCAATCCTTAAATATACAAACCACCAAGGGAAAGAGCAGGTTTTAAAAGAGGCTATAATCCATAAAATCAGGCAGTGGATTTCTATCAACTTCAGGCTAATTCAAAAATTTTAAATAGCAGCCAATAGAGGAGAAGATTATGGAAGCAGTCATCATTGCAGCAGGTGAGGGCAACCGTATGAGTCCACTATTTTCGCCCAAGCCACTTACCCCTCTTTTGGGTCTCGGATTAATTGAGCGAATTCTTTTCGTTGCAAAGCTGGCGGGTGTCAACGATTTCAAAATTGTTGTCGGCTACAAAGCGGCTGTTATTAAACAAGCAATTGGAGACGGGCGAAAATATGGGGTAAGGATTAAATATATTGAAAATCCGGAATGGGAAAAAGGAAATGGTGTTTCGGTTCTCAAAGCAAAAAACCACGTAAATGGCAAATTTTTACTTTTAATGTCCGATCACCTTTTTGATGAGCAAATAATAGCAAGGCTTGTAACAACAAATGTCAAACCAGGCCACTGTATCCTTTGTGTGGATAGAACCTTATCTAGGGATCAGTCTACTATGGAAGATGCCACCAAAGTTTATTGTGAAAATGATTATGTAAAAGAGATTGGTAAATTACTCAAGAATTTCAATGCCGTTGACACCGGCTTGTTTCTCTGTACGCCTGCCATCTTTGATGCCCTCGAGCAAAGTGTGAAGAACGGGCAATACAGTCTTTCAGCAGGCAATCAAATATTGGCTGAACAAGGGAAGCTGGATACCTTAGACGTTACAGGTAGCTTTTGGATCGACGTGGATGATGAGGCAGCGTTACAAAAGGCAAAACAATCAATTATCCAACAACTATTTAAACCAACGGATGGCCCCGTATCCAGACACATAAATCGGCGGTTATCGGTAAAAATATCTGCATATCTTGCCCAGTATGATGTTTCCCCTAACTTAATTACACTTGCCAGTTTTATTTTAGCTGTTCTCTCCGGGATCTTTTTCTTTTTCGGAGGATATCAAAATATTCTTGTCGGGGGTATTCTGGCACAGCTTTCATCGATTTTGGACGGTTGCGATGGGGAAATTGCCCGCCTAAAATTTAAAGGCAGTGACTTCGGAAAATGGCTCGATAGAGTTTTAGATCGTTATGCAGATGGCTTTATCATTTTGGGAATGACTCATGCATTATGGTTATCGACAAATAATGAATATATATGGCTCCTCGGCTTCCTGGCGTTGATAGGGACATCTTTAAATAGTTATACTGCCGGAATATATGATGATTTAATCAATAAGAAAATAATCAATAATACGTTCCGAATAGGACGGGATCTACGATTATTCATCATCTTTGTTGGTTCCCTGTTCAACCAGGTTTTTCTCGTGATGATCATTCTCAGTATCCTCACCAATAGTGAATCAATCCGTCGATTATTTATTTTGAAAAAATTTGCAGAAGTCGAGCATCGCATTAAGAATGAAATTCTACAAGTCTTGAGCCACTCTGGCGTTCCAGAGGATTATGAACATGCTCTCCATGTTCTGAAATGGGTAAATCGCCTGAAACCAGATGCCGATTTTTCGTTACGCATTGCTTCCATCGGGCATGATATCGAACGCGCTTTACCAGAACAAAAGGTAGAGCGGATGAATTTTTCAGCTTATGACGACTTTAAAAGAGCGCACGCCGAAAATAGCGCAAAGATTGTCAATGAAATTTTATCCAGGTACCCCATTGCTCAAGCTGTTATCGAAAGAGTTCATTACTTGATTGCGAATCATGAATTCGGCAAAGAAGGGGACTTAGATCTAACTATCCTGAAAGACGCAGATAGTCTTTCATTTTTTGAAATCAATTTGCCCTACTATTTTCATCGGGAAGGGGAGACGGAAACTTATTTTCGAATGCAGTGGGGGTATGCTCGGATGTCAGAAAGCGCTAAACAATTTTTGAAGAATTTTTCTAATGGCGAAGATATTTTAAATGATTTTCTCCAAAAAGTTCAAAGCGTATCGACTTAACAACCCTTTAGTTTCATACTCTTTCATTACGAAGAAGCACGTTGATAAAAGTGAATGGTTAACACAGTGCGTCGGACAATCCCTCTTTGCAGTCACCTTGAATTCCGGTATAAACTGGCTTTGAGAACACAAAAAGAGGTAATGGGGCATTTGATACTTAGAGCCTGTATGCAAAATTAGAAAAGAGGAAAATGGAAGCAAGAGTAATCATGGCCGAGAAATTGGCAGCGCGTTTTTCATAACGAGTAGCAATACGACGAAATTGCTTTAGGCGATTAATCAGGCGCTCCACAATGTTGCGTTTACGATAGACCTGCTTGTTGAACATGCCTTTGTGATGTTCATTTGCACGATGGGGGATCGTGCAGCGAACATTCTTCTGATGTAGGTATTTCCGAAACGCTCTACTGGTATAGCCTTTATCAGCTACCAATCGTTTCGGACACAGGCGAAGATGACCATTGCGTCTCCGAACAGCACCTGTTTCCATCAACTCTTGCGCCAGATTAATATCACTTTCTTGGCCTGGCGTGAGTAAAAAAGTAATCAGTTTGCCTGTACCTTCACAACGAACGTGTATTTTGGTGGTAAACCCACCCCGGCTACGACCCAGCGCCTCTATTTCGGCACTACTTTTTTTGCCCCAGCCGCATGTTGATGAGCTCGCACGGTAGTGGAGTCGATAAAGTGAACTTCCCAATCCACATTGCTCTCAACATCCAAGGCTGTCTGCAACTCGGCAAACAGCTTGTCCCACAGACCCGCCTTACGCCAGCGCTGAAACCGGCTGTAGATCGTGGTCCACTTGCCATATCGTTCTGGCATATCTCGCCAAGGCGCTCCAGTTCGCAGTACCCAGATCATGCCGTTCAGCACTTGACGATGATCTTGCGCTGGTCGTCCACGCCTTGTTTTTGCTTTCGGGAGTAGCACTTCGATCTGCTCCCATTGTTCGTTGGTTAGGTCGCCACGGTTTCCCATGTCGACCAGTTTAATCACTATTTTAGATTTTGCATACAGACCCTAATACCACTACTCCAAAATAGGTACAGCTGGTGCTCAGGCAAATGCAAAACGCAAGGAAATTATCATAAGCAAAATGATGATCACA
>DATFQC010000080.1:0-3545 GCA_035264425.1 Anaerolineales bacterium | reverse complement strand
AGCTTCCGGATTTTTCCTGGAGAGTAGCCCCCTCATCAACGCTGATGGGTGCCCTCCTTTGGAATTGTCTAGTTTCGGAAACGGCTCGCCTTCTATTGGCGGACGGCATCCAGCCTCCCGTATTTGTCAGTATCAATGTGGCCGGTGCCGCAGAACATAATCAAGCTCTCCTGAAAAAGTGGCGTCCACGTAACATTCATCTATAAAATTTATGTCTTCTTCTCAACCGCAATTTGCCATAGGAATTGATATCGGCGCAACAAAAATTGCGTCCGTTCTTCTTTCAGAGAAGGGAGAATTGGTTCAATCGTCCCAGGTGCTTACGTCTGCCCACGAGGGAACACAAGCCGTTTTGGATAAAGTGGCAGATCAGATTGTGGATCTCGCGCGGCAAAGCCTGGGTAACCTAGTTGGGGTTGGGATCGGTTCTCCGGGTAAAGTGGATTCAGATCATGGCGTGGTCTATAATGCAGTCAATCTTGGATGGACAGAAGTACATCTTGCGGAAGAGATTGGTAGTCGTATTGATCGACTGAAGAATGCCCTGCCGGTCTGGATCCAAAAAGATGCCAACCTGAGTGCATTGGGTGAGTATTATTTTGGGGCCTGCCAAAGTTGCAATGATTTTGTTTATTTAGGCATTGGCTCCGGCTTAGGAGCTGGGATTATCAGCAATGGTCATCTCATCACCGGCAGTGACTGGTATGCCGCGGATGTAGGACATTTATCTGTCGACCCGGAGGGGTTGTTGTGTGTCTGCGGTGGACGTGGTTGCGCAGAAACGATTGCTTCCGGTCCAGGATTAGTGCGTGTGGCCCAAAGAATGTTGATAAATTCCTCAACAAGCGGCAGGCTTTCGGACAGGACTGAATTGACCCCCGCCGATGTGTTGGCGGCTGCCTCTGAAAATGATCCACTTGCTTTGGAATCTTTGGTTGAGGTCGGGCGTGTTTTGGGTATGATTATGTCGTCATGCACGGCAATCCTGAATCCCTCACGATACGTGGTGGGTGGAGGGCTTGGGCTGGCAGGCTTCGATTTCATCGTACCCTCTGCCCATGATGAGCTTACGCGGCGGACCATTCCTGAGAGTCGTGCACTGTTAGAGATTATTCCATCCCGTGTGGAGTCACCAGCGATCGGGTCTGCCTGTCTGGTTTGGTATGCGCTATCGGGAAAGATAGCGCGGAGTTTGAACCTGTAACAAAACAGTTGCAGGCAAGAGATTGTGGAAAGGAGGTGGTGTTTCTTAATCAACTTGTTTAGAAAATGTACAAATGATTGCACGACCAATATGAAAGGAGAAGAAAATGCGTAAGTTGTTTACTATTGTTAGTCTGCTTGTTGCTCTTTCACTGGCTTTGACTGCCTGTGGAGGAGGTGCAGCACCGACTCAGGCTCCAGCTGCCACTGAGCCTGCAGCAGCCACCGAAGCACCGGCAGCCACTGAAGCTCCGGCGGCAACCGAAGCGCCCGCGGCTGGTGAGCCAGTTACTCTGACCATCGAGAGTTGGCGTAACGATGATTTATCCATCTGGACAGATAAAATCATTCCTGCCTTCGAAGCCAAGTATCCAAATATCCACGTGGTCTTTTCGCCCACGGCTCCTGCAGAATACAACGGTGTGCTGAACACTAAATTGCAGGGAGGTACTGCCGGTGACCTGATCACTTGTCGTCCATTCGATGCATCGCTTGAGCTTTTTCAGCAGGGTTATCTGACTTCACTCAATGACGTACCTGGTATGGAGAATTTTGGCGATGTCGCTAAGAGCGCCTGGATTACAGATGACAACAAAGATGTTTTCTGTGTGCCGATGGCTTCAGTGATCCATGGGTTCTTCTATAACAAAGATATCTTTGATAAGTATGGTCTGCAGGAACCCACCACCCGCGAGGAGTTCATGAATGTATTAAAGACCCTCAAGGACAAGGGCGAAACTCCGCTTGTAATGGGCACTGCCGACCAGTGGGAATCCGCGACGATGGGATTCCAGAACATTGGCCCCAACTACTGGAAAGGCGAAGAAGGTCGCCAAGCTTTGATTAAGGGCACAGCCAAATTCACTGACGAACCTTATACCAAAACCTGGCAAGACCTGGCCGATTGGGCTGCCTACCTGCCCACAGGCTACGAGGCGGAGAAATATCCTGATTCTCAAACTCTTTTTACCCTCGGCAAGGGGGTTATTTACCCAACCGGCTCATGGGAAATCAGTCAGTTTGAAAAAGATGCCAGTTTCAATCTTGGCATCTTCAAGCCCTATGTTGAAAATGCTGGCGATGAGTGCTTTATCAGTGATCATACTGACATTGCGATGGGTATGAACGCCAAGACGGCGCATCCTGAAGAGGCGAAGACATTCTTGAGCTGGATCGCCTCTGATGAATTTGCCGCACTCTATGCGAATGCGCTGCCAGGCTTCTTCCCCCTCAGCAATGCTAAGGTGACCTTGGATGATCCGTTGGCTAACGAGTTCCTTAGCTGGCGACAGGAGTGCAAATCTACGATTCGTAACTCCTACCAGATTCTTTCGCGCGGTGAACCCAACCTCGAGAATGAACTCTGGCGCGTAAGTGCAGCAGTCATGAATGGCTCGATGACCCCCGAACAGGCTGGCCAGGAAGTCCAGACCGGTTTGGAAAAGTGGTATAAGCCTCAATAAGTTTTGTTGATCTTTCATCCCGGTGGCGGCCCAAGCGGTTCTCCATCGGGATGAAGATTTAGAAACCTTTCCAAGTCTATTTTCAGGAGGCGCCTCGTGCAATCATCAAAGCGACGATCGCAATTTCCCATTCATGTTCTGGTGTTTCTTGCCCCAGCAGTTTTGCTTTACACGCTTTTCATGGTCGTCCCCCTGATTAATTCCCTGCGATTAAGTTTCTTCGAAATCGTGAAGCAAAATCAACAAAGTTTTGTGGGACTGCAAAACTACATCAAATTATTTACAGATTCAAACTTTGCGCCTTTTTTCTGGAGGGCTTTACGGAACAACTTTGTTTTCTTTGCGGTGCACATGCTCGTGCAGAATCCAATTGGCTTGTTACTCGCGGCGCTATTGGCGGAGGGTGGACGGATTCGAGATTTCTTTCGTACCATCATTTTCATGCCGACTGTTTTGTCGGTTGTTATTATTGGTTTTATTTGGCAATTAATCCTGAATCCTTTATGGGGTGTTGCAGAAAGTATGTTGAAAGCGGTTGGGCTGGGGGCGTGGTTTGGCCCATGGCTCGGCAAACCTGAGAGCGCTTTGGTGACCGTTGCACTTATTTCTGTCTGGCAATTTGTTGGGATTCCAATGATCTTATTTTACGCGGCGCTGATCGGCATTCCGGATGAATTAACGGAGGCGGCACGCGTCGATGGCGCGACGGCATGGGATACCTTCTGGCGGGTCAAATTTCCTCTGATCCTGCCGACCGTTGGGATTGTAGGGATCCTTACCTTTGTCGGCAACTTCAATGCGTTCGACCTGATCTACACCATGAAGGGTGCCAATGCGGGCCCCGATTTTTCAACCGATATCATGGGGACATTTTTCTAT
>DATFQC010000079.1:0-13934 GCA_035264425.1 Anaerolineales bacterium | reverse complement strand
AGAGAGCGTAGTAGAACTAAAGTCATGTTAATTCGCAAATAAGATTCGGCCACAGGTTGGACAGTGGAATAACTGGCTGGTCGAGCGAGCCGTTTGCTGTTGCGAGGGGGTTAGAGTTGTGCCGCAGGCTTCACAGGAATTGTCAGCAACTGTGGTAATGGCAAGACCGCGTTTCTGTTTGCGCAACTGATCATAGACACTGAGAGCCTGACTTGCGATATCGGTCACAACCGCCTGGCGTTCCGAGTTGAGTCTCTCGAGATCTTTATGGAGGATTTCGCTTTCTTTAGTTAAGTCCTTATTCTGTTCTTTCAAATCGGATTGCACATGTTCCAGATCCGTTTTTGCCGTTTGCAAGTCTTTCTCAGCGTCTTCGACCGCGAGCATGGCTTCCAATTGACGTTCTTCCAATGTTTCCAAATGACGTTTCAACGAAAGGATGTCTTTTTGCAAATCCTGAAGCTCTTTGGGATTATGAACCTTCCCTCCATAAAGACTGGCTTCAGTCTGCTGGATTTTGATCTGTTGCTTCTCAACCTCTGATTCACTACCCTTCAGAGAGCGCTCGGCATCCTTATATTTGCCATCCGCAGTTGCAAGATGCTCGTTGGACGCCCGGAGCGCAACATCGTTTTCGATTATTTGCTGAATAGCCCTCAGGCGGACCTGAATCTGATCAATCTGACTATCCACCTGTTGTAGACGGTACAATCCCAGTGCAGCGCTCATAGTTCGATTATATTCCAGGAAATCCTTTATTGAGTGGGTAAGTTATAGTAGTTATAAACCGCCTGTGACATTTGAGCGAAGAGCGCGGAAACCGGCTCCCAGACTGTTTGCACAGGGTGATAAGCATAAATTACAAGAACGTAATTCCCCCCGGGAGTGTAGACGATGGCCGCATCACTGATATTTTTAATGACAAGCGAGGCTGGATCGCTGATCCAGCCATGTTTGTGGGCAACCTGAGTTCCTTCTGGAACTCCTGCCTCTATCAAAACCCCAATTTTGTCAGATGCCAAAAACGTGATCATCTGTTTGCAGATTTCTGTATTCAGTTTCTCAGGGAATGTCGCGATCAACGCGCCGCCGCCTGATTCAGCACACTGATAAATATCGGAAAGCAGCATGCCAATATCAGACGGAGACGTCTGGTTGAAAGAGTCAGGATCGGTCACAACATCTGTGCGTTGATTGGCAGGCGTATCTATTTTTTGCAACAGCGGGCAGGGAAATTCCGCGCTGCAAAAGAACCCCGCCAGAAAAGTATTATCCAATCCAATCTTTTTCATATCCTCTGTAACAATCAGCGGGCCTTTAAGAGCATCCAGACTCTCCATCAACCGGTCAGCCGGTGGATTTTCAGACTTACGAATCATATCTACGAGCAGATTAGATGACTGCTCACTCAACGCATCCGAGCCATATTTAATAAAGTACGAAACCATAATGGGGATTTTTACCGTACTGGAGGCGGTAAAGGCCACATCCGGGTTAACAGAGATCAACTGTCCCTGGTTCATGGCAAAGTGAATTTCCTGTCCGTTCTGCAGGTCCTGGAGATAGACTCCCATCACGCCGTCAAACCCAGCCAGGGTAATGTTTTGTTGAAGCAGAATCTCCAAATTTTGCATCGTGGGACGTGCTGCCGCACTGCGTTGAAAGGAAAGTGCTACTTTGCGATTGTTCGGCGAGCGCAGTGTATCTTCGATTAAACGCACTGCGCGATCCAAGTCCAGGGTCACACCGGGTGTGCCCGCAGAGAAGTTTGTGCTGCCAGGAACTGGCTGGGCTGGAGTCGGAGGCTCATCGTATCGGGCTGAGATTTCGTTCTGGAGATAAGCTTTTAAACGATCCTCCGCGATGGTTGCGCTTAACGGGACCTCGACTGGGCTGGGATCACGATTCCATAAATAATCCCAGAACCCGCCCCAAAAAGAACCTCCCGTCCGCTCAAGGTCGGCTGCGGCGATCATGCTGTCCATATCCAATTCAAAGCCGACGACCGAGGGTTCAACATGGATAATTGATTCGCTGTATTGAACTTCGATGGGTGACGAATAAACCTGTAATACGCGTTCCGACGCGATCCGCGGGTCAACGCCGCCAACAGAGACGCCCGCAATCTTCATGCCGCGTGGGTAGCTATTGCGCTGACGGCTATATCCGATCAGTGCTATGACAACCAACACAAGTGCTATTGATAAAATCGCGATGGATATCCCGCGTAAGATAGGAACAGAACTGCGGTTCCTCACACTGCCTCCGAAAACATGACAAATATCGTAAAAAAGTATAACACACTCAAATTTGCGTTTGTGCTAGAATAATTTGGGATGGCGAGTGGTTTGCGCCACTCTGTAAATCTTGGAGCAGCGAGTCGTTTGGGCGGCTCCGTAAATCTGGAGAAACGAACCCTAAAGGCAACGCAGTGGTGCCATGGCACCATTTTCTGGCAAGAGCGGATTGATTATTTGTGATAGGATTTTTATCACATTAAGCAACTTGTCCAGCGAAAGCCTTTAGGGTTTTAACTTTCTTACTCCAAATCCATTTAAGGATGGGATGATGTTACGCTCTTTCCTAATTTATCTTTCCAAGGCTCCCTGGGCACAGAGACTGGTAACCCGCTGGGGTTTCGCGTGGCATGCGGCTTCTCGGTTCGTCGCTGGGGAAACGGCAAGTGATGCGATCCGGGCAATTCGAGAGCTGAACGAGAAATCTATCAGTGCTACACTGGATCATCTAGGGGAACATACCTCCACAGTGGACGAGGCGGATAGAGCTACAGACGATATTCTTTTAATTCTCGATCAAATTGATAAGGCGGGGGTGAGAGCAAATGTTTCCATAAAATTAACGCAAATTGGTATGAGCCTTGACGAGGAAATCTCCCGCCAAAATCTGGTTAGGATTCTGGAAAGAGTAAAGGAATGCAAAAATTTTCTACGCATTGACATGGAAGATACTCCCTACACGGATCTTACTCTTGCCATGTATTACTCCATGTTGCAGCGTGGATTCAATGTAAGTCAAGTAGGTCTGGTTGTACAAGCCTATTTATATCGTACGGAAGCCGATGTGCGCAAACTGCTTGAATACAATACACATCTTCGTCTGGTCAAAGGTGCGTATAAGGAACCCTCAGATAAGGCATTCCCCAAAAAGGGTGATGTCGATGCAAACTTTGATCTGCTGACCAAACTGATGATCGATGCGGCGGTCAAGATCGAAGCTAATAAGGTCAGCACTGATGGGCGCGTGCCGCCGATCCCTGCCATTGCAACCCATGATGAAAAGCGGATTGCCTTTGCAAAACAATATGCCGAAAAAGTGGGCCTGCCGAAGGAAGCGCTTGAATTTCAAATGCTCTATGGCATTCGCCGTGACTTACAGGAGCAGCTTGTCAATCAAGGTTATCCCGTCCGGGTATATGTTCCTTTCGGGAAGCAATGGTATCCGTATTTCATGCGTCGCCTCGCGGAACGTCCGGCGAATATCTGGTTCTTCGTTTCCAATTACTTTAGAAAATAAACGCTTTCGCCGCTTACCTCAGCGGCGAAAATTTTTGTAGCAAAACATTATCAACGTTATAATTATTTCATGCCGCCTTTTGCCCTTGTTACTGGTGCAGCACATCGGTTGGGAAAAGCCTTCGCCTTGACTCTGGCGCGGCAGGGATTTAACCTCGTTTTGCATTATCACCAGTCCCTGGATGAGGCGATTCAGACTCAGGCCGAAATTGAATCTATGGGACGCAGAGTGATCTTGTCTCAAGCCGATCTCACCGATCCTGCACAAATCCAGTCCCTGATTTCCAACCTCGATTCGCTCAGTGTCCTGGTTAATTCCGCGGCATTCATGCCGCGTGGAAATGTTGGCTTGCTCACGCTTGAAAATTGGGATACATCCCTCGATCTGAACCTCCGTGCTCCCTTTCTTCTTGCCCAGGAGTGTTCCAAGAAAATGAATCCAGGCAGCCTCATTGTCAATATTACTGATGTGGGTGCGCAAAAAGCCTGGAGTCGCTATCCGTCTTATACGGTCAGTAAAGCCGCGCTCGAATCGCTGACCAAGATTCTTGCCCGCGCCCTGGCTCCGCAGATCCGCGTGAATGCCATTGCACCCGGTTTTGTTCTACAATCGGAGATCGTCTCTGATGAGGAGTGGCAGCGGCTGATGAATCGGATCCCGCTCAAACGTCCGGCTCGGCCCGAAGAGATTGCCTCCGCTCTCGAATTTTTATTGAAGAACGAGTATATTACCGGGCAGATCATTGTTGTGGATGGTGGATACTCGTTGATCTGATCGGCTGATTAAATAGATCTCTGTTCCTTGGAGTGCACGCTAGCAATTGGCACACGGATAGTAATGAAACCACCGGCTTAGAGGAGAAATTTAGATGTCTGAAATCACAGAACTTGCCGAAAAACTCAAGCTGGAAGGTGAAAAGTTTGTTGCCATCTTCTCTGGTTTGCATGATGATCAATGGCAAATGGAGGTCTATACCGAAGGCGCGACATGGACCATTCGCAATGTGCTTTCCCATTTCGTCACCTCTGAGCGTGGATTGATCAAACTTTTTGAGCAGATTCGGCAGGGCAGTGCAGGTGCCGCCGATGATTTCTCTATTGATCGTTACAATGCGGCGATGCAGGAGCGGACCAAATCGTCGACTCCAAAGGAATTAATCGAACAATATAAGGAAGTGCGTGCAAATGCTATCCAGTGGGTTGCAGGTTTGAAAGAATCTGAGCTTGAGATTGCGGGCCGCCATCCATTTCTCGGGCAAACCGTGATTCGTGAGATGATCAAGATGTTATATTTGCATAACCAGCTTCATTATCGCGATATGAAGAAAGTAATACAGTAGCCCTGTGGTCGCAGAGATTCCGAGAGAATCAGAATCTCTGCGGCTCATCTTCTCCACTGCAAAAGAGTCCCTATGAATCTTCCCCCTTTCAAACTCGAACGTTACTTTGCTAAATATGAATTCAACACGAAATACCTGCTCTGCTCCTCGGACTGTGAATCCATCTCGATTGCGGACTTGCTTGCCATGGAAGAAGGTGCGGCAGAGAAGTTTCAGCAGGTGTGGTTAGGCTATACCGAATCGCAGGGAAGTCCCGCATTGAGGAATGAGATTTGTAATCTTTATAAAACTATGCAGCCAGAAGACATTCTCGTGCACGCTGGTGCAGAGGAAGCGATTTTCCTCTTTATGTTTGCGGCTTTCAAAGAAAATGACCACGTTATTATCCATGCGCCCGGTTACCAATCTTTAGCGGAAGTGGCTCGCGCCGTAGGCTGCGACGTGAGTCTCTGGTGGGCACGCGAAGAAAACGGATGGATACTCGACCTTGATGAACTGCGCCCTCTCCTGCGAACGACTACAAAAGCCATTATTATCAATACGCCCCACAACCCAACCGGCTATTTGATGTCTCACCAGGATTATGAAGCAGTACATCAGTTTGCGCAGGAAAATAAATTGTTATTGTTTTCTGATGAGGTCTATCGAGAGTCTGAATACGATCCAGCCTCTCGTCTTCCGGCTGCGTGCGATCTGGGGGAGCATGCTATTTCCCTCGGGGTGACTTCGAAAACCTATGGACTTGCAGGACTGCGTATCGGATGGATTGCCACGCAGAACAAGAAAATTTATGAAAAGATGGCCTCTCTCAAGGACTACACCACGATCTGTAACTCAGCTCCCAGTGAATATCTCGCGGAAGTTGCCATGCGGAATCGTGCGAAACTTGCCCAACGGAATCTTGGTATCATCAACGACAATCTGGCCGTGATGGATAACTTCTTTGCACATTACGCTGATTTGTTCACATGGATCCGCCCGCAGGCAGGCTCGATGGCATTCCCACGGTTGCTCCAGGGTGATGTGGAAGAATTTTGTGATCAGCTCGTGAAGAAAGTGGGTGTTCTGCTCTTGCCCGGTTCTGTATACGATGACTCATATAACCATTTTCGCCTGGGGCTGGGAAGAAAGAATCTCCTGGCAGGAGTGGAAAAGTTAGAAATGTATTTAAGCAAAGAATGAAAATCATGCTTTTGTAGAACAAGCAAGATAAACTATAAAAATCATTTTGCTCAGGTTATTGGGTAAGAGATTGTTTTCGTAGCCCGAATCTTATGTCACTAAGATTATTCAGAAAATCATATATAAAGAAAGTGCATTCATAGATTATGTTTCGCAATCTTGTTCGTCTCGCCCGCCCTCTCCACCTGCTCCTTGCTGCGCTGACCTACTTTCTCGGCGCGAGTATTGCCAATTTTCTCGGCAAACCCTTCCGTACCGACTCCTTCTGGCTTGGACTCATCGCTGTCCTTCTGGCCCAGGCCACTATGAACCTGCTGGCAGAAGTCTTCCGCCCAGGTAATGAAGCCATGGTCGATGGTGAGACGCGCAAACAAAGACTCGCCCTTCACAACAATGCCCTTTACATTTCGATTGCCGCGCTGACGGCCAATGCGGTGATCGCGTTTAGCCTCTATACCAATCAGCATCTTTCTGTTTCCGCCTTCTTTTTTCTGTTGCTCTCTCTGATTGTTATTCTTGTGTATGCCATTCCTCCTTTTCGATTTATCAATCGTGGGTTCGGAGAATTTCTACTGGCGGCCCACTTGGCATATGTGATTCCTTCCATTGGATACATTCTTCAATCTGACGAAACTCATCGGTTCTTGCTTATCAGCGTTCCGCTCACATTTCTGGCCTTTGCCTATTTTATTGTGATGGATTTTCCATCTTTTGCTTCAGACACCAAATATAACCGCAGTACACTCCTCACGCGTCTTGGCTACGAACGCGTTGTTCCCCTACACCATTTTTTTGTCTTACTCGCCTACCTTTTCTTTTTGACAGTTCCTGTTTTTGGTCTTTCGCTCTCGCTCTTCTGGCCCGCCTTTCTCACCCTTCCATTTGCTCTTTTCCAAATCTTCGAGCTTCGTAACATTTCTCTGGGCGCGCCTGTGAATTGGACCCTTCTCACTGCGACAGCTCTCTCTGTATTTGGACTTACCGCTTATTTTTTAAGTTTGACATTCTGGCTGCGATAGTCGTATGCCTGAGTTTTTGAGTCTCCTGCCTCCAGACGAAGCTCGTTCTCTTCTCCTCTCGCATCTTTCCCACCAGATATCTGACTCAGAAATCATAGATGTCCCTTCCTCACTGGGCCGCATCCTTGCGGAAGATATTATCGCGCCCCATCCATTACCTGATTTTCAACGATCCACCGTGGATGGCTACGCAGTCCGCGCGGGGGATACCCACGGAGCCAGTGACTCGTTGCCATCCTATATTAACCTTATCGGCGAAGTCCCCATGGGCGACGCGCCCGCCTTCGAAATCAATTCAGGTCAATGCGCGTTGATCCATACCGGCGGAATGCTCCCGAATGGCGCAGATGCCGTTGTGATGTTGGAATACACTCAATCGGTGCAAAAACACGAAATCGAAATTTTCCGGGCGGTCGCGGAGGGCGAGAATTTGATCCGGGTCGGGGAGGATGTGGCGCAGGGACAAATGATCCAGGCCAAGGGGCGTCTGATGCGCCCTGCTGAAATTGGTGGACTTATGGCATTAGGAATTCTCACAGTCAGGGTCGTGAGAAAGCCTCAAGTTGGGCTGATTTCCACAGGCGACGAGGTAATCGAGCCGAGTCAGGCACCTCGTCCCGGTCAGGTGCGTGATGTCAATTCATTCACATTAGGCGCCTTGATTGAGAATTCAGGAGGGATTCCAAAACTCTATGGCATTGTCTCTGATGACTTTGACACTTTAAAAAACGCTGCGGCGAAAGCATTATCTGAATGCGATATGGCAATTATTACTGCTGGCTCTTCCGCCTCGACCAGAGACATGACCGCTGACGTAATTCGCTCGTTGGGTGAGCCCGGAGTGCTGGTACATGGCATCAATACGCGCCCTGGCAAGCCAACAATTTTGGGAGCCTGTAATGGAAAGGCGGTCATCGGCCTTCCGGGTAATCCTGTCAGCGCGTTGGTGAACGGATATTTGTTTGTGGTGCCCGTGGTCGAAAAATTACTTGGCGCGCTACCACGACCGAAAGCAACCAGATTCGCACGATTAACTGTGAACATATCCTCGCAGGCTGGTCGAGAGGATTGGTGGCCAGTTAAGTTAATCGCCAATCGAGAGGCGAAAATTGGAAACCTGGAGGCAGATCCCATCTTTGGGAAAAGCAACTTGATTTTTACCCTGGCTGTTGCAGATGGACTCTTGCGTATCCCTCCGGACGCCACTGGTTTATCAGCCGGTGAAATAGTGGAAATCCAGCTACTTTAAGACTGCCAAGGCAGCTTTTCTAAATCTACATTTCCGCCGCTAAGAATCACACCTATTTTCAATCCCCTGAAATTAATCTTTTTTTCCCACAATACCCCAATTGCTACGGCAGACGATGGCTCGATAATGATCTTAACGCGTTCCCAAACAAACTTCATCGAATCAACAATTCCCTGTTCGCTGACCGTGACAATCTGTTCCACGCGCGTCTGAATAATCGGAAATGTTTTGGTACCCAGGGAGGTGAGCAAACCATCAGCAATTGTTTTTGGTTTCACGGAAGGCAGAATCTCTCCCGTTTTGAGAGAGCGGTAGGCGTCGTCGGCCATTTCAGGTTCACCTGCGATCACACGGATACCCTTTTGGATTTCGGTGGCCGCGATGGATGTTCCACTCAAGAGGCCACCACCGCCGACGGGCGTGATGACCACATTCAAATCGGGGACCTCCTCCAATAGCTCAAGCACCGCCGTTCCCTGTCCACTGATGACGCGTTCATCATTATAGGGATGGATAACTGCCGAGCCGGTTTCTTCCACGACCCGCGCGAGCGTAGCTTCACGCGCTTCTAAAGTCGGTTCACAAAAAGTGATTTTTCCGCCGTAGCCTGCGACCGCGGCTTTTTTCACAGAGGGTGCCTTGTCTGGCATGACAATATAAGCCGGAACGCCGCGTAACCGGGCCGCTAGCGCTAATGCCTGGGCGTGGTTCCCCGAGGAATGTGTGGATACTCCCAACCGGGCTTCTTCATCACTTAACGAAAACACTGCGTTGCAAGCCCCCCGGAATTTGAACGCCCCAACTTTCTGAAAGTTCTCACACTTGAGAAATATCTGCGCACCCACTTCTTGATCCAGGCTTTCATTTGTCAAAACCGGCGTGCGGTGGATGTAGGGCTTAATCCGTTGAGCAGCCTGAAGAATATCATTGAGAGTGGGGGACATGAAGACTCCTTGAATGGGGACGATAGCTTTATGAATTAATAACCTCTCTCAAAATCCACAACATACTTCAGCGTTTTTCCTTCGATATAGAGATGATAATTTTCAACAAATAATCGCGTAAGATCCTCTGGATAACTGATGGCAGAAGTGTGAAAGGTCATATAAAGATTTGGAGTCGTCCAAAATGGATGGTCTTCCGGTAGAGGTTCCCTGTCAAAAACATCCAGCACTGCTGCAGCGAGCCGGCTTTCCTTCAATGCATCGACGAGAGCTGGTTCATCCACTGCATTCCCGCGCCCGACATTGATAAAAATCGCGTGGGACGGCAAGGCATTTAGCAACCTGCGATCCACGATCTGATTTGTATCGTTGGTCCGCGGTAACACACAGATCAGGTAATCCAAGCCTGCTGCAAACGTTAACAAATCATCGCCATGAAAATATTGATCTACCTGTGAGCTTGTTTCACTTGCCCGTGTGAACCCTCTCACTGTCATCCTGAAGTGTTTGGCGGTTCCGGCCAAGTACCCGCCGATCGAACCAACACCGAGCAAGCCAAGCGTCTTACCCCGCAGGACGCCCGATTCTGGTCGTTGCCAGCGTCTGGCACGCTGTGTCTGCATGCGTTCCAAGATTCTCTTTTCATGGAAGAGCAAATATCCGAAGACATATTCCGACATCAACTCTCCAAAAACACCGCGTGCGTTGGTCAGAACGTAATCACGTCGCTGATCGCCCTCTACCAAAGGTTCCACACCCGCATAAATGGATTGAGCCCATTTCAAGCCGGGGAGGCGCGGAAGTTCATCCCTAATTAATTTCGGTTCACCAAGAACAATATCACAATCTTTTGAATCAACGGCGAATTCAAGCCCGGGCAAGCGAGCTGCCTCAATGAGACCGGTGTACTCCTCTTTTTCACGCGCAAGAATAGCAAGTTTCGGCATAACCGTTATTATACCCATGCCCTCTCTTAAGTCGGGCTTTTAAAACCAAAGAGCCATGCACAGAATATGCATGGCTCTGAGGCTTAGCTGCTAACTTCGTCAATTTTTGTGACTACGTGCGGCGGACGAGTCCAACCAGGAAGAGCAGGACGACTGCACCAAGGATGGCAACAATCAGACTCGTGAGATTGAAGCCACTAACTCCCTGGGCGCCGAAGGCATTCATGATGAAGCCTCCGATGAGGGCACCCACGATACCGACAACGATATTGGCGAGAGCGCCCATCTGCGCATTGCGTCCCATGATGATACTTGCAATCCATCCAGCGATGGCACCGAAGATGATCCATAAGATGAAGTTCATTTCTACCTCCGAGAAATTTGAATAGTGTTTGGTCAAATCTTGCAGGCGGGTATTCGCTCCCGCTCATTGTAAGAAACGAACACGAAAATGTCTTGTTACGTTTCTATATATGACAACCCCGTAAAAAGCAAGGAGTTGCTCTCTTTAAAAATTAAGGAAAACATTCACAAAAGATTGTTATTTTCGTCTCAGTCCCAAAATCGTTGTCACAATCCCACTAAAGAAAGAAGCAGCCAGTAAACCGACGAAAACGCGCGCCGTTTGCTGATTCTCTTTTTCCAGCCTGCCCTCTCTGACGTTGATTGCTGATGCGGCCGGGATAGCTAGTTGTGGCCGAAATTCTTTTGTCGATTTTGATCCAGGTTGCACACGTTTGCCAGATCGGGGAGCCGTTTCTTCTCCCTCTGCAACAATTTTCGATCCATAGTTGTTGGCATAGACCTGAGTAAACTCTGCACCAAAGAAAAGGATTTGAGCGGAGTAATAAATCCAGACCAACAACAGGACCAAAGATCCTGCTGCGCCGAACGAGGAAGCGACTGCGCTGTTTCCTAGATAGAGCCCGATCAGAAATTTGCCTAATGAAAAGAACACTGCGGTTACCAACGCGCCCAACCAGACGTCGCGCCAGGCGATCTTTGCATCCGGCAGAAATTTGTAAATCAGCGCGAACAAGACCGTAATCACTCCAATGGATATCACCAGGTTAATGATTTGTAAGACAACTTCTGAAAGAGGGATGGCGTTCCCAATTGTGGTCTGGGCTGCTGATAGACCAGCACTAATCACTAGGGAGACCAGCAAAAGGAAGCCAATTCCCAAAACCATGGTGAAAGAAAGTAAACGATCCAGGATGATTTTTTTAACAGATTGAAAAAAGCCTTTCGTCTCTTCCTCTTTCACATTCCAAATGGTATTGAGCGAATTGTGTAGCTCATTAAAAACACCGAGTGCACCAAATACCAGTGTGATGATTCCGATAATTGTAGCGGTAATCCCTCGCGCAGGATTACTGGCGCTGGTGAGCAAATCTGAAACGAATTGTGCTCCTTGAGCACCTACCAAGCCTTGAATTTGGCCCATGACTTGTTCTTGGACCGCTTGATGTTGCCAAAATAGCCCTGTGACGGCAATCACAATAATCAGCAGGGGCGCCAAAGAAAAAATCGTGTAATAGGCCAGAGCAGCCGATAAACGGGAGGCCTTATCTTCTTTCCAGTCCTGATAGCTGAGTTTGAGTATATGCGGGAGATTCGAAAGTAACTTTCTCATTTTGTTTGATCACACTCTTAATTACAATCTTTGGTTTGAACCATCAATACAATCCACAACTCTTATAAACCTAAAATGGCTGCTGTAAAATAGAAAATGTCCCCACCCCGGCACGGGGAATTAACAGTAGCGGTGTACAATGCGTAAATACTCATATTTAGGAGAGGCTAATGATCAATCTCAATGAGCCTATCGCTTTTTTCCTGCTGATCATGAGCATTATTCTGATCACCCCGCTGCTTTCAGAGCGCGTGCATTTGCCGGGGATTATCGGCATAATTCTGGGCGGCATGTTGATCGGCCCACATGGTTTTCACTTGATCGAGGCGGGTGACCGCATGGTGTTTTTATCAACCATCGGATTAGTCTATTTAATGTTCAGCGCGGGACTTGAGGTAGATATTAACCAGTTTATGCGAGTGCGTAGTCGCTCCCTGGTTTTTGGCTTTTTCACCTTCCTGTTACCCCAATTAATGGGCATGGGGCTGGGTCGAATTCTAGGATTAGATTGGCTGGGAATGATCTTATTGGGCTCAGCCTTTGCTTCCCATACATTGATCGCGTTTCCCATTCTGGCACGCCTAGGTGTAACCCGCAATGAAGCGGTCGCGGTGACCATGGGAGCAACGGTGCTCACCGACATCGGCGCGTTCATTGTTCTGGCTGTCGTGCTGGGTGCGAAATCAGGTGGACTGAATGTCGGTTACTTCATACAACTCTTTGTACTTTTATTGATCTTTACGCTGATCATTATTGCTGGCTTGCCGAGACTCGGAAAATTTTTCTTTCAGCGCTTCAGCGGACGTGCCATCGAGTTCCAATTTGTGATTGTGGTTCTTTTTGTGGCAGCTTTCGGTGCAGAGTTGATAGGCGTGCACGAAGTTGTGGGCGCATTTTTGGCAGGGCTCGCTATTAACGCAACTCTCCCCCGGCATAGTCCCGTTACCGGCCATGTGCTTTTCATAGGCGAGTCATTTTTCATTCCGGTCTTCCTGCTCTATAGCGGCATGATCACCGACCCGCTTTCATTTTTGAAGGACAGCAAAACGATTATCGTGGCCCTTGGCGTTACGATAGTTGCCTACCTCTCGAAGCTGATTGCATCGTGGATCACTGCCAAAATATTTAAATACACGAGGAATGAATTCTGGACTGTATACGGCCTCTCTCACGCGCAGGCCGCAGTGACAATCCCCACTCTTGTGATCGGTTTGAATACGGGATTATTTGACTCGACTCTTTTTAACGCTGCAATCCTGATGATTCTGCTGACATCCATCACTTCGCCGTTACTGGTGCAGCGCTTCGCGCCGGACCTGAAAACGGGTGCGGCGGACGATAAGCCTTCTCCACTCTTCAACCGCATCCTTGTTCCAATCATTGATCCCAGGGTGCAGGAACAATTAATTGCTTTGGGTGCATTGCTTGCAAAGGTAAATGATGGGAAGGTACTGGTTGTGAGTGTGGCGCAGGCCGAGAGCGAACAGGAAAAACATTTCGCTTCCCATCGCGACCTGCTCGGTCGCGTTCATGACGTAATTCAGGATCCAGAATCAAAAATCGAGTTAATTCCCCGTCTGGCAGCGACCTATGCCCAGGGGATTCTGTTCACGGAACGGGAACAGGGTGCCTCGCTGATTCTGATGGGCTGGCGCGGCAAGCGGACTCTGCGCGACTCAGTGCTTGGCTCCGTTCTGGATGAAGTGATTTGGGGATCGGATACACCTGTGATGGTTGGGAAGCTGCCTCTTCCTTTGAATGGGAATCAACGTGTCGTCTTTATCATTCCTCCCAAAGTAATTCCGCCAATCGGATTGCGACGGATGCTCGAAGCGAATATTGCCTTGGCCAAGGCATTGAACGTTCCTCTCGTCATTCGCACAGATGCCAGTTACCTGAAGTCCATTCAAGCACTGATTCCTACTGTTGACAATAATTACCTAGTTACGGTGGAAACGCTGAAAGACCAACTAAGATCCAGTGGGCTCGAACAGGAAAGCATCAGCAGTTTTATTGTTGTACCTGGTTTTGGCTCTCGCAAACGTGTGGCGGATACACTGGGTAACTTACCTGAACAACTTGCT